>NZ_VTKY01000003.1 GCF_020514095.1 Synechococcus sp. MU1643
CAACGGCCTGAACCCAGCCGCCGCCCCTGGCCCTGCCCCCCCCCCCCCCGCAGCGCCAGATGAGCCGCACCAACGAACTAACCCAGGGGAGGGCCGGGTCCAGATACAACCCACGCTTCAACCAGCCAACGCTGAGGGTGACCGCGGCACAGGCCGCCTGATAGCCCAACACATTTCCATGGTCACAACAAAGGCCCGAAGGCACGTCCAGGCTGATCAACGCACCAGGCTGCTGCTGCTGCCGACGCCGAAACAGATCCGCCAACGACTCAGGCAGCGGCCGGCTCTGGCCCAGCCTCACCTTCTCCATCGAGGCAGCACGGGCATTCCGCTGTCGAACAACCTCTGTTCCACGGCGCCCATGGACACGGCATCCACCGGTAGGTGATCGGCATCAGCGGGAGGCCACACCAGTTGCAGGTTGCCGGGACCTCACTATGGAGAGAACTTCCTGCGCCGCCCATGGCCGTCGGATCCACCACAACCAGCGCTGGAGAGGCTGCTCTTGAGCGCCTCCGGCAATGGCCTGGGGACCATCGTGTTGCCGTTGGTCTCTCTGGAGGCGTTGACAGTTCTCTAACTGCTGCGCTGCTGGTGGAGGCAGGCTGGCATGTGGAAGGCCTGACGCTGTGGCTGATGAGCGGGAAAGGGGCCTGTTGCGCCGAGGGGCTGGTGGATGCGGCCGGCATCTGTGAACAACTGAGCATTCCCCACCACGTGGTGGATACGCGGGAGACGTTTCAACAGGAGATCGTTCAACGGCTGGTGGATGGCTATCGCGATGGGATCACGCCATTGCCCTGCTCCCAGTGCAATCGATCGGTGAAATTTGGACCGATGCTCGATTGGGCTCTGCAGGAGCGCAAGCTGCCCCGCATCGCCACCGGCCACTACGCCCGTATACGCCATGGCGGCGATCAAGGGCGACATCAGCTTTTGAGGGGCCTCGATACCCGCAAAGACCAGAGCTATTTCCTCTATGACCTACCCCAGGACGTTTTAGGGCGCATCGTTTTTCCCCTAGGGGAACTGACCAAACCCGACACGCGTCTTGAAGCCGCACGACACGGTCTGCGCACCGCAAAAAAACCGGAGAGCCAGGATCTTTGCCTGGCAGACCACCACGGATCAATGCGGGCGTTCCTGGATGCCTATCTGCCAACGCGGCAGGGGGAAATCGTGCTTGCGGACGGGACCGTTGTGGGCGAGCACGATGGCATAGAACACTTCACCATCGGTCAGCGCAAAGGTCTCGGGGTGGCGTGGCGTGAGCCCCTTCACGTCATCCGCCTTGACGCTGCGATGAATCGAGTGATAGTCGCACCCCGGGCCGAAGCCGGCCGAGACGGTTGCGTGGTGGGCGCGGTGAACTGGGTCTCGATTGACCCGATCGAAGCGCCGCAAACCGTTGAGGTGCAGGTGCGCTACCGGAGTTCGCCGGTGCGTGCGGAGCTTTCACCCCTCCCGACCACCGAGGCAGATAAGCAGCGAGAGCGACCCTATCGCTGCCTTCTCAGCTTTAAAGAGGAGCAGTTCTCGATCACACCAGGCCAGGCGGCTGTCTTCTACGACGGTGAAACTGTTCTGGGTGGCGGGCTGATCCAACGCGAATAGGGCGTGACGCGCTGGCGCACCTGAACGACGGCCTCGGCGACGCCCCGAGCCTCAGGCGAAAGCAACCACTGCACCGACCCATTGGCCGAAATCAGCGCCGTGGGGCCCGTGTTGCCAACGCTGAGGAGATCCCGTCCTGTCTCGATCGCCCGTAACTGCGCCAGCGCCAGAAACTGGTTTTGCAGCTGCAGTGGATAGGGATCGAGATTGGCAATGGCAAGGAGCCAGGTCGCACCATCGGCAGCGGAGCGAGCCAGAGCCAGACCATCGGCGATCTCGTAGCAGATCGCAACGGCCGCAGGAGGTTCAACTACCGCCATCGTTCTTGAGGCCGGACCGGGGGACAATCCACCCACCGCAGAAAGTCCCGCCGTCAGCCCGGCGGGAAGGGGCGGGATCCATTCCCCGATCGGCACCAAACGGTGCTTATCAGCCAAGGGGACAGGAGAACGGGCCTGCGGCTCGTACAGCAACAAAGAACTGCGTTGCTGACCCCGCACCCAACGAAAACTGCCACTGATCAGGGGGATGGCTGGAGCATCGGCCGGCAGCTGAAAACGCGCCGGCAGCGCTCCTTCCGGAGCCACCACAGCAGCTGGATTGTTGGGCTCCATCTGACGCATCGCATCCACTAGAGCTTCTGGAAGCGCCTGTTGACGCTCCAGATCAAATTTTTCTCGTGTGGGAACGGCGGGTTGCCAAACCCCCAGAGCAACTGAGCCGACCGGCGGCGGGGGCGCCAACAACAGCCAGCTCCCGAAACCATGGGCCAGGAGCACACTGGCCAATCCGAGCAAGCCCCAGCGGCGCCAGGCAGCGGGTTGCTCGAACAGCGTCAGAAGGCAACAGGCCCAGCACAACTGCAGCAATGTCAGCCCTCCGGAGCCGAACCAGCGGGCCAACCCCGCCAAGGGGCGGTCCCAAGGCAGGGTGGTGCCGCCGACGCCAATCCAGAACAGCGGCGACCCCGACAGCACCAGTTCAGCCAGAGCCCAGAGCCCTGCCAACAGCACCAGCCGCACAAGACGCGGCCAGCGGCGAGGCAGCCGCCGTGCCAGCAAAGACCATCCGGCCAAGAGCAGAGCGGCAAGGCTCCCGCAGGCGAGCCAGAGGGCCAGCGTCACCGGCAGGCTGAGCCAGTCGGGAACACCCATCCAAGTGAGTGGATGCAAGGCCAGCAACCAACTGTGGCTGACCAAAACAGCCAGCAGTCCCCAGCCCGCCGACCAGCGGGGACACTCAACCACAGACCAGAGCAGCGCCAGAGCGGGGACCATCAGCAATGGCCCGCCAAGGGATGGAGCCACGCCTGCCAAGACGCCGCCAAGCAGCGCCCGCGATCCGGCCTGCAGTTGGTGATTGCCCATGGTCAGCAGTCCCGGCCGAAGGCATCCTGGATCGGACCTGCCCACCTGTCGCCATGGATGCCGCGAATCCTCTTCAGCAACTGCTGCTCCGTGGCCTGGGCACAACCACCCTCGTTGCTGACCGTCTGCGAGGCGTTACCCAAAACTGGGTGAGCAGTGGACGGCTGGATCCCAATGAAGCGTCCGCTCTGGTGGACGACGTGCTCAAGGCTCTCCGCGGCGAAACCCCTGAACTGGAACAGCAGATGGGGCGCAACCTGGAACGCAACCGCGACAACCTGCTCCAGGACTTTGGCGTTCCAAGCCAGAAGGAAGTGGATGAGCTGCGGGGCCGAATTGATCGCCTCGAGCAACAGCTGCGGCAGATGAACCGGCCTGAATGAACGCCGACGCCGCGGACCGGAGGTCAGAATCGACGTAATAGAAGCCCTTCCGTGCGCGACATCATCATCAGCACAACGGTCTGCGTGGCCTGCCTTCTCCTGGCCCTAGTGAGCCAGATCGTGGCCCCCTCTACCGTTTCCGCAGCCCCAGCGCAGCCGGCTGCAGTCCGCACCGAGGCTTCGAAACCCCAAAAGACGTTGAGCTTCGAACTCGACCCTGACGACCCCAACCCGATTCTTTTCGCCATGGCCAACGATTCCGCTCCCGCCGACGCCTCAGCCCTCGGCGGCCCCCTCGGTGCCCCTGACAACATCATCACCGCCAGTGGTCTGAAAATTATCGAGCTGGAGGTGGGCAACGGCGAAGAGGCCACCCCCGGCCAAACGGTGGTGGTGCACTACCGCGGCACCCTGGAAGACGGACTGCAGTTCGATGCCAGCTACGACCGGGGTACCCCCTTCAGCTTTCCCCTCGGTGCTGGCCGGGTGATCAAGGGTTGGGATGAAGGAGTCGCCGGAATGAAAGTGGGCGGCAAGCGCAAGCTGGTGATCCCCTCCGACCTGGCCTACGGAACCAGAGGCGCCGGTGGCGTGATTCCCCCGAACGCAACCTTGATCTTCGAGGTGGAACTCCTCAACGTGCAGAAGTGAGCGGAAGCTAGGCTCAACCCAAGCCAATTCCGCTCTGAACCGATGCTGCGCTCGGCCCTTTTCGCACTTTCATGTGCCCTTCCTGCTCCCGTGGCAGAAGCCCATTGCGACGGTCCTTGTGGCGTGTACGACCCGGCTTCCGCCCGTGTGGCAGCCGAAGCCGTGCTGTCGATGACCAAAAAGCTGAAGGCGATGGAAGCGCCCGCCGCTGGTGACGCCGCTGCCCTAGCTGCTTACAACAACACCTTCGGCCGCTACGTCGCCATCAAGGAAGAGGAAGCACAAAAGACCAAGAAAGAGCTGTTGATCCTCTGGACCGACTATTTCAAGCCCGATCACTTGGCCACCTTCCCTGACCTGCACGACACCTTCTGGAAAGCAGCCAAGCTCTGCAGCGCCTGCAAGGTCAACATCGATCAGGCCAAGGCAGAAGAACTGATGGCTGCCGTTGAAAAAATCCACGGCATGTTCTGGCAGTCCAAGGGCGGTTCCGATGCCTGGGTCACCGCATCCTGAGTACGCACAGAACCATTCCCCCTATCGCAGCAGCAGGTCTTCGCGACCTGTTGCTGCTTTTTTGTGGGCGACGGCTGCTGCTACGGATCGAAGGACGATCGATGCAGCCCACCCTTGAACCCGGAGACCGGGTTCTGGTCAGACGGCTGGGACGGAAGCGCGCGCTCAGCCTGGGATCCGTGGTCGTGACCTGGCATCCGAAGCGAAGAAAGCTGCGTCTGATCAAGCGCCTGAAGAGCGTTGAGGAAACGGGGCTTTGGTTGCTGGGAGACAACCCCGCCGAAAGCACCGACAGCCGCCTATTGGGAGCGGTGCCAACAAAACTATTGATTGGCGAGGTGGTGGGCCGGCTCCCGCGCGGTAAATCAGAACAGGGCCGGTGAGGTCTTCTGCAGCCAGATGGCCCCGGTGACAATCGAGAGAGCACCCGTACCGCCCACGATGAAAGGCATCAGCCGGGCACCGCTGCGGAGGGTGAGGAACGACACCACAGACACCACAGCCACCATGGCGCCGATAGATCCAAGTAGGTAAGCAAATAGATAGCCCACAGCAGCGTGGGGCGGCAGAGCCAAAGCAGGGATCACCGCGAGCAGGTGGCTGGCCCCCGCCAGGCCATGCAGCAGACCCAGGCCAGAGGAGGCATGGACGTGGCGACGGTGGTTGCTGGCACCGTGCACATGCAGGTGAAGATGACGATGCTCGGCGGCACCGTCGTGGCGATGCTCATGGGTGTGCAGTTTTAGCCCGAAGGCTGTGCGCACGGCCAAGGCACCCACCACCAGCAGGGCAACGCCCACGAGAAATTCCGCCCAGGACGACATGGCCTCCACATGGGCCAGGTCTTTCAGACCAATGGCGATCAACGCCAAGACCACAACCCCGGTGGAGTGACCGGCACCCCACGCCAGGCCGTGACGAAAGGCAGCCCATGGCTTGTTCAGAGAGAAGGGCGCCATCGCCACCAGGTGATCAGCACCACCAACCACATGAACGGCCCCGGCTGCAACACCGGTCAAAAGGCTAATCAGCACAAAGAACCGACTGAATGTGGCAATTCTGCATCAGCAGTGAGATAGCGAATAGCTTTAACCGGCCTCGATCAACTGCACCAGACCAGCTTCAACATCCGGCTGCCGCATCAGGGCTTCTCCCACCAGCACAGCCCCCGCACCGGCGGCTTGCACCCGATCGAGATCGGCCCGGCTGAACAGGCCCGACTCACTCACAAGCAGCGCCCCCTGTTGGTTCAAACGGTCGTTGAAGTCGATCATCAGTCGCTCGGTCGTGGCTAAATCCGTCTCGAAGCTGGCGAGATCACGGTTGTTGATCCCGATCAAGGGGAAGCCACCAATGCTCAGCACACGGTCCATTTCGGTGGCGTCGTGGACCTCCACCAACACCGTGAGGCCCAGTGCCGCCGCAGCCTTGTTGAGATAACGAAGATCCTGGTCCGACAGGATGGCAGCGATCAGAAGCACCGCATCAGCGCCGGCCGCCCGGGCCTGAAACAGCTGATAGGGACTCAGCACAAACTCCTTGCAGAGCAGAGGCAGGTCAACGGCCTGACGCACTTCCACCAAGACATCAAAGCCGCCCTGGAAAAACGTCTTGTCAGTAAGCACCGAGAGGCAGCTTGCACCGCCAGCGGCGTAGGCCTTGGCAATCGCCACCGGGTCGAAATCCACGCGGATCACCCCTTTGCTGGGGCTCGCTTTTTTCACCTCAGCAATCACCGCTGGTTTCGTTGCGGCCGCCTTAAGTGCCCCCAGGAAATCCTTCGTGGAGGGAAGCTTGGCAATCTGCCGCTTCAGGTTGTCGAGGGGAACCTTGTCACGAGCAATATCGATCTCACGGTCTTTTTCCCAGACAATTTTCTCGAGAATGTGACGTGGTTCTTCGTCATCGTGGGGCACCGCATATTCGAGATGGGCCACCCGCACCTTGGGGTTGGGGGGACGACGGCGGATCTCCATGGAACAGTGAAAAAGCTGGAACGAAAAAGCTGGGGGTGATCAGGCGGCCACCTGGGCGGCAGCCTGCTTGTAAGCGACCTCCACCACCTCGCTGAGGGTCGGGTGGGTGTGAACTTCGGTGGCGAGCTGACGCACGCTCTGACGGCGGGCAACGGCATTGGCTACCTCCTGGATCAGGTCGGCGGCGTGAAGTCCGTAAATGTGGGCCCCCAGCACTTCACCACTGGTTTTGTTGAACAGCAGCTTCATCAAACCGTCGCTGTCCAGCTCTGCCAAAGCTTTGGAATTGGCCTTGAAATAGCTGCGAACGGAACCGAGCTGGAAGCCATCCTTCTCCGCCAAAGCTTTGGCATCCGCCTCGGTCAGGCCAACAGAGCTGATCTCGGGATGGGTGAAGGTGGCTGCCGGAATGCTGCGGTAATCGATCTCGCGCGCATGACCCAGGATGTTGTCCACGGCAACGGTGCCTTGGGCAGCGGCGGTATGGGCCAGCATCAGCTTGCCTGTCACATCTCCGACGGCCCAGAGATGGGGAACAGGCTGGTCGTTGACCAAGACCCGCATGGCGTCGTCGATCGGGACGAAGCCGCGATTCGTCTCCACATTCAGCGACTCCAAGTTGAGATCCTTGCTGCTGGGAACACGCCCTGTCGCTACAAGGACGGCATCAACCTCAAGGTTCTCGACAAGTTCACGGCTGTTGAAATCAGCCAGTTCGATCTGCACCGGACAGCCCGGTGTGACTTTGCGGGCAAGCAGACCGGAACGCGCATCGATATCTCGACTGTCAATCAGATGACGCCCAGCAATCTTGGCGATATCAGGATCAAAGGTAGGCATCACCTTGTCCATGGCCTCGATCATCGTTACTTCGCAACCGAGGGCGGTGTACACATCAGCGAATTCAAGGCCGATGTAACCGCTGCCGATAATGGCGATCCAGCGGGGCAGCCATTCCAGGTTGATGGCCTCGTCACTGGTGAACACCGTGCGGCCATCGGTTTCGATACCTGGCGGCACAAAGGGATCAGACCCCGTAGCGATGATCACGTCCTTGGCGGTCAGCACCCTGTCCACCCCGCTGGGCTCCCGCAGCCCCACCTTCTGGCTGCCCTCCAGACGGCCATGCCCCCGAAGGATCGTCACCCCGGCCCTTTCCAGGGTTTTGGTGAGATTGGTACGGATGGTCTGAACCAGTTGATTGGCGTGATCAGCGATCTTTTGCCGTTCGAACCGCACAGGAGCAGCGTGAATTCCGAAGCTCGACAGGTGCTTGTCGTCCGCAAGTTCCCGCACTTTTCCACTGGCAGCCAACAGTGCCTTGGAGGGAACACAGCCCCGGTTCACACAGGTGCCACCCATGTCGCGTGATTCAACAATCGCCGTCTTCAGGCCGTTCTCGGAGGCATGTTTGGCAGCGTCGAAGCCGCCGTAGCCGGCTCCAATAACGATGACGTCGAAGTCGAAGCTGGCGTCGCTCACCCGAACTGCTGCGATGTGGCGGTCATTGTCGCCCTTCGCCGCTCCAGAAGGAGAGGAACAGCGGCAGACGCCACATTCAGGGATTCCACACTTGCGCTGTGGGGGAGCGTGACGGCATGGGTACAGCAGGCCTGCAGATCCGGATGCAGCCCTGCTCCCTCGGTTCCAAGCACCAGCGCCGTCGGCAGCGTCCAGTCGAGATCCCAGTAGGGAGAGGGAGGCTCAGCCTTGGTCGAATCGGGCACCAGGGTGGCCACCACTTGCACACCCAAGGCCACCAGCTGCGTCAGTTCCTGCTGAAGCTGTGAAATCGCCACCGCTTCGCTCGGGCCAAAGCGTTGATGCGGCAGTTGAAGCAGAGCACCGGCAGAGGCCCGCAACACCTTCGTGCCGAGGGGATCTACACCAGCCCCCATCCAGACCGCGTTGACGTCAGCAGCCAGTGCCGTTCGCAGCAACGTGCCCAGATTTCCTGGATCCTGAATCCGATCCAGAACCAGGAGGAAGTCCAGCTCTGGAGGGACGGTTGGCAGTCGATCCAGGGGGCTTAGGCAGGCAACACCGTCGGGTGTGACCGTTGTAAGAGCAGCCCTCAACACCTCATCGGTGACGATCCGACATCGAGCCTGGGAACAACGTTCAGCCAGGGCCGGATGACCTTGCAACCAGGCTTCAGTCGCGATGATTTCCTCGGGTGCGTTGCCCTGCCTTAGAAATTCCTGCAACAGGTGGGTGCCCTCAAGAAGCAACAGCCCCTCTGCATGTCGCCCCGCACGGGTGGCCAGAGTTCGCAGCCGTTTGACAAGGGGATTGCGTCGGCTGCTGATCAGGGGAGAGGAGGAATCCAGAGAATGATTCAGAACGCTGCGTGTTTGCGCACGTTCAAGCCTTTGTGAACGCTCAAATTTTCACCATCGAGCTGGAGGCCATTGATGGCTGCGATTTCACCCTTAATCCCTTCTGCCGCAAGGTTCTCGATCATCTTTTTAATCACCTGATCCTCAACGGTTGTGTGATCGATGGAGTCAGGGGTTAGCAGTTCAAGGAATTTGCCAACCTTGGAAGCAACCACTTCCGATGCGTTAGTGATCTTGAGAACGATCATGATTGTCGGGCGCTGCTACCCGACAAAGTTAGTGCGGATGGGGAGACTTGAACTCCCACGATGTTGCCACCACTAGTACCTGAAACTAGCGCGTCTACCAATTCCGCCACATCCGCTGGCGTGTCGTGTTCGACCGAAAGAACATAGGGCATCACCGATTCCTGACTGCCCCAGCCCAATAACAAACTGTCCAGTTTGAACGCCGGCCGTCTAGACGGTCTCAATGAACGTTGCCAATATCCCGATATAAGGGTTCAGATCATTGATGAAGGTCGTTGCAGAAGTGTCTCAGGAGAGTCTCAAGCAACGCCTCAATGTCAGTGGCGGCCAGGCCCTGAATGGAACGCTTCGCGTCAGCGGTGCCAAAAACTCTGCCCTGGTGCTGATGACAGCCAGCCTCCTCAGCGAGGAGACCATTGAGCTGACCAATATTCCCTCCCTCACAGACATCGATGGCATGAGCGCCATCCTTGAATCTCTGGGGGTTCAGGTGAACCGAAGGACGGACCGCATTCGCCTCACCGCCGCCGAGCTCAGCGGCTCTGCCCCTCCCTACGAACTGGTCAACAGCCTTCGCGCCAGTTTCTTCAGCATTGGCCCCCTGCTTGGACGCCTGGGACACGCGCGGGTCCCCCTGCCTGGGGGTTGCCGCATCGGAGCACGTCCCGTCGTGGAGCACATCCGCGGCCTGAAAGCCCTTGGTGCCGTCGTCAAAGTGGAGCACGGGATTGTCACGGCCTCAGTGCCCGGCATCGAAAAACGCCTGACAGGTGCTCAGATCGTGCTCGACTGCCCCAGCGTTGGCGCCACTGAAACCATTCTGATGGCAGCGGTTCTGGCCGATGGGGTCTCCACCATCGAAAACGCTGCTCAGGAACCTGAAGTGCAGGACTTGGCCAACCTGCTAAACAGCATGGGAGCCCAGGTCAGCGGCGCTGGCGGCCCGGTGATCACCGTTAAGGGAGTGGAGCAGCTCCATGGTTGCAACAATTATCCGGTGATCCCGGATCGCATCGAAGCCGGAACTTTCCTGATGGCGGCAGCAATCACACGCTCACCACTGGTAGTGGAGCCTGTAATTCCCGGCCACCTTAGCGCTGTGATCCAAAAACTTCGGGATTGCGGCTGCTCCATCGACATCAATGGGAGGGCCGTGACGATCACCCCGGGCGAGATCACGGCCGTGGACATCACCACCCAACCGTTTCCAGGGTTTCCAACCGATCTTCAGGCACCGTTCATGGCCCTGATGTGTACCGCGAAGGGCACCAGTGTGATCAGCGAAAAGATTTACGAAAACCGGCTGCAGCATGTGGCCGAACTGCAACGCATGGGGGCATCCATCCGCCTCAAGGGCAGCACAGCCATTGTTGAAGGCGTGGCTCAGCTGAGCGCAGCTCCAGTCACCGGCACCGACCTCCGTGCAGCGGCTGCCATGGTGCTGGCTGGCCTCTCCGCCAAAGGAATCACCGAAGTGGCTGGTCTGAAGCATCTCGATCGGGGCTACGACGACCTCGAAGCAAAGCTCAGCGCTGCCGGCGCTGAGGTGAACCGAAACATCCCCTGAAACTGGGCCCTTCAATCAATACAATTCCCGTGCGGGAGCCTGGCGGAATTGGTAGACGCAGCTGACTCAAAATCAGCCGGCCACTGGTCTTGGGGGTTCAAGTCCCCCGGCTCCCATCCATCCGCTGTGATGAACACCTACGGCCGTTTCCCTTTGGCGCTGGCAAAGGGGAAAGGCTGCTGGGTCAAAGACACCCAGGGGCGGTGCTACCTGGATGCAGTCGCTGGCATCGCAACCTGCACCCTGGGCCACAGCGACAGAGCCATGCAGCGGGCTCTGCGCAAGCAGCTGGGACGGCTCCAGCACGTATCGAATCTTTATCAGATTCCAGAACAGGAAGAGCTGGCCAGCTGGTTAGTGCGCAACAGCTGTGCCGACAGCGTCTTCTTCTGCAATTCCGGAGCCGAAGCCAATGAAGCCGCGATCAAGCTGGCCCGCAAACACGGACATCAACGCCGCGGCATCGAACAGCCCGTGATCCTCACAGCAGCAGCCAGCTTCCATGGCCGCACGCTCGCGGCGGTCACCGCTACCGGTCAACCCAAGTACCACAAGGGTTTTGAGCCCATGGTGACCGGGTTTGATTACTTCCCTTACAACGATCTGAAAGCTCTCGAAGCCCTGATCAACCGCTACGAACAGGCCGGTCCCTCGATCGCGGCTGTTCTGGTTGAACCCCTGCAAGGTGAGGGTGGCGTCAACCCTGGAGACCGCGTTTTCTTCTCACGCCTGCGCGAGATCTGCACAAAGAACAACATCTTGCTGATCCTTGATGAAGTGCAGGTGGGCATGGGGCGGAGTGGCCGCCTTTGGGGCTATGAGCAGCTGGGCATTAGCCCTGACGCCTTCACCCTGGCCAAAGGCCTGGGCGGTGGCCACGCCATTGGGGCCTTGCTGGTGAACGCATCCGCGGATTTGTTTGATCCCGGCGACCACGCCAGCACCTTCGGCGGCAATCCCTTCGCCTGCCGGGCAGGTTTGACGGTGGCCACCGAAATCGAACGACGAGGGCTGCTGAGCAACGTCACAGCCCGCGGCGAACAACTGCGCGATGGGCTCCAAGAGCTGGTGAACTGCTTCCCCGAGCACCTCCAAGGCGTGCGGGGCTGGGGTCTGCTGCAAGGCATCGTGATACGAGAGGGCAGCAGTTGGACGGCCCCTGCGCTGGCAAAAGCCGCCATTAACCAAGGCCTGCTTCTGGTGGCGGCCGGTCCCTCGGTGCTGCGCATGGTCCCCCCACTGATCATCAACAAGCGCGAAGTGCGCGAACTGCTGCGCCGCCTGGCGAAAACCCTCTCCAGCGTCAGCTGAGTGGACGATCTGTCTGATCTGATCCCACGCTTCGATCTGCGTGGCATGGATCTGCAGTTGGATCGCATGCATGCGGCCCTGCACGAGCTCGACCATCCCTGTCGGACGATTCCCGCGATTCAGGTGCTGGGCACCAATGGGAAGGGTTCCATCGTCAGCTTTCTGGAATCAGCCCTCTGTGCCGCCGGCCTCCGCTGCGGGGTCACCACCTCCCCCCACCTGGTGAGCTGGTGCGAACGCATCCGGATCAAGGGAAAGCCCATTGCCGTTGAAACGCTGCGCACCCAGTTGCAGGCGCTTCAGGCCCTGAACGAACGGCATCGTCTAACCCCGTTTGAACTGCTCGTGACCACAGCCTTCTTGGAGTTCCAACGGCACGCCTGCGACCTGTTGGTGCTGGAAGTGGGGCTGGGAGGACGGCTTGACGCAACAACGGCCCACCCATACCGCCCTGTGGTGGCTGTCGCCAGCATTGGCCTGGACCACTGCGAGCACCTGGGCAACAGCCTCACCGCCATCGCAACCGAAAAAGCGGCAGCGATCCCGCCGCAGGCCACCGTGATCAGTTGCGTTCAAGCCCCTGAGGTGCGTGACGTCCTGAAGACAACCTGCCGAACCCAGCAGGCCACGCTCCACTGGGTGAAGCCCCTGGATTCAAACTGGCAACTGGGTTTGCCCGGCGCCATTCAGCGAAGCAACGCCGCTGTGGCCCTCGATGCCTTACGAGCCCTCTCCGGCTTGGGCTGGACCTTGCCTGAAGCCATGATCCAGAAGGGCTTTGCCACAGCTCACTGGCCCGGCCGCCTGCAAACCGTGCATTGGGGGGACCAAAAGCTTCGCCTGGATGGAGCCCACAATCCACCAGCAGCGGTGCAGCTGGCCGAAGAACGCAACCAGTGGATCGATGCCTCCAATGGTGTGGTGTGGATCCTGGCAATCCAGGCCCACAAGGATGCTGTCGCCATGCTCCAGACGCTGCTGCTGCCGCAAGACCAGGCTTGGATTATTCCGGTGCCGAGCCACAAGAGCTGGAGCCGGTCAGCCCTCCTCCAGGAGCTGCCTCAGCTCGATCACCAGCTGCAGGAGGCCGACGGCCTTGAAACCGTGCTGAACCAGCTCAGCAGCAACGAATGGCCGACACCGGTGCCGATTGTTGCCGGATCGCTGTATCTGATCGGTGACTTGTTCGCTCGAGGCGTTGTAACGGCAGAGTGAGCACAGCTTGCGCGTTGATTGTGCTGCGAATCTCCTGGTTGCTCGGCCTTCTCCTGCCCCTTCTGCTCATGGCAACGCCTGCCCAGGCCCTGGACACCTCAGCTGGGGTGGGACTGCAGGACCGGGCCCTGTTCCAGGAAAAGGTGGATTACACGCTCACAAACCAGAGCAACGGCGACTTCGAGGGGCAGAACCTGGCCAACACATCCTTTGCCGGAGCTGTGGGTCGCGGAGCGAATTTCCGGGGCGCCAACCTACATGGCGCAATCCTCACCCAAGGGGCCTTCGCCGAGGCTGATTTCCAAGGCGCTGACCTCTCCGATGCCCTGATGGATCGCGCCGACTTCGTCGCCACCGACCTACGCAATGCCGTCCTAACCGGGATCATTGCGTCGGGCAGCAGCTTCAGCAACGCTCAGATCGAAGGGGCCGATTTCACTGACGCCCTGCTCGATCGTGATGATCAACGCCGCCTTTGTGGCGAGGCCGAGGGCGTCAACCCCAGCACCGGAGTCGCCACCTTCGACAGTCTGGGCTGCTGATCCTCAAGAGCGCTCCTCCCAACCCCGAAGCTTGCCTGGATTGAGCAGACCGGCAGGATCAAAGCGCTGCTTGGCCACCACCTGATCGGCATCGATGACGCCAAGGCCGCCGTCTTCCACAGTGATCACGTGGGGGTTGAACAGCACGGCACCCGCGGCCCTGCAGTCATCCATCAACCGGTTCAGCTGATCTTGTCCCTGCCAACGCACCAACGGCAGAGCAGCCAGGCGGGGAGAGCCCTGCTGCCGCACAAGCTCGAGATGCCAGAGCAGGGCATCACCCCAACGCTGCTTCAATGCCGCCATCGCTGGGGCCTCCGGTCGCGGCAACAGCATCTGCAGGTAAGTCCATCCCGGCTCTGAAGCCCGCACATGCAGGGTGGTGTGATTCCAGCTCAGCTCTCGCAAGCCATTGCCCCCTGAGAGATCCTCAGGGCCGAGATCCCGCAGGCTGGCACCGGCTGACTGCACCATCCTTTGCAAGCTTTTAAGCCCATCGGGTGCGACAAGCAACAGCAGCCTGTGGGCTGAGACGGCAGGACCACCCCAACCGGGCATCCGCGACAGCAGCGGCTGTTCCAGCAGGCTCGCCAAATGGAGATCCAAGGCCGAGGCAGCGATCCTTTGCATCAGTTCAATTGCGTGCTCCCAGTGCTCGCAGTCCACACTCACCTGGTGCCAGTTGACCGCTGGAGCTGTGGCCAGGCTGAGGGCCGTGATGATGCCGTTGGTGCCGTAGGCGTGGTTCAAGGCCTCTGCATCCATCTCGCCGAGTTGATGGCGCTGGGCATCGGGGCGTAGCGGCACGATCTCCAACCCGAGCAAATGGCCTGGATCCCGTAGGAAGCCCCAGCGCAGCGAACCGATGCCCCCAGACCCCCCTGCAACGAAGCCGCCAATGGTGGCGCTGCGCCAAGTGCTGGGCATCAAGCGCAGCTGGCGTCCATGCCGGCGCAACTCCTGATCCAGATCACGCATCACACAGCCCGGTTCCACGGTCACCACCCCAGTGATCGGATCAATCGAACGGATCTGCCGCAGGGCCGTGGTGAGCATCACCACGCCGCCCTGCAGAGGCACGCACTGGCCGTAGTTCCCCGTCCCGGAACCGCGAAGGGTCAAGGGGACCTGGTGCTCAGCGCAGGCCGAAGCCAGTCGTTCGACGGCGTCCACCGAGCGGGGACGGACCACCAACTCAGCACGGCAGGCCTCCAGCCGCCGCGTCAAGACGGGGGAGTACTCAAAGGCATCCCTGGAATGGCGCTGAAGCTCTCCCGGTTCCTCCAACAGCTCCAGATCCGGAACAGCGCTGAGGGCTTGCCGCAGGGCGATTAAGGCTTCAGCGCGACCCATGACGTGGCGGAACACTGGTCAGGGTCTAGCGCTTGGTGACGACTGCCAGTGGCCGTTCACGAGAATCTGACGCTGGGAAGAGCACTTGATCAGATCTGACCATCCCTGGCCCTCCATGCAGATCAGATCAGCTGGAGCCCCAGCCCGCAGCACCCCATCCCACTCCAACTGAAGAATGGCGGGCGGTGCCGTGGTGAAAGGGGCGAGGCCCAAGCGCTGCCAGGGCAACAACTGGGTCAACGGCATCGACGCACCCAGCAAGCCCAAGGGATCAAAGTCGCCTCCCGGGAACCACGGATCGGCCACGTTGTCACCCGCCACCGCAACGGGGACACCGCAACGTTGCAACTGACGGATCGGGGCCTGCGGACGCTGAAGTGGTGTGGCGTGATCCACCCGTGCCAGCAACCAGGCATTGGTGAGAGGCAGGGCAATCACATTGATCTGCGCTGCCGCCATGCGCTCTGCCAACCGCATGAGGCGTGGCGCCGGCAGCAGGGAAAGACTGCTGGCATGGCTGCAGGTGACTGGAACCTGCACTGGTACGCGCCGCAAAGCCTTCAGCAGCTGAACCATGCCCTCCGCCGGACCATGATCCGCTTCATCGATGTGCAGATCGACGCCGCAGCCATAGCGATCAGCCAAGCGCAACAACGCCTCCAGCTGCTGGGTGACCACAGAAGATCCACAGGGGGGGGTCAGCACACCGCCAAGGCAGCCCGCACTCGCTGCGACGCGACGCGCCAGAACATCCGCTTCAGCTGACCCCCAGAAGGCCAAAGGCACCAGTGCCACCAGCTGGAGATCGATGCGGCTGCGCCAGCGTTGCTGCAGCGTGAGCAGCGCATCCCAGCTGGGCTCAGCGCCGGGGCCACCACTGTCGACATGGCTGCGCATGGCCCGCAGCCCGTTAGCGAACGCCCTCTCCATGGCGTGCTCTCCGCGTTGGAGCACGGAAGCGACGGTTCGGGTGTTGTGCTCCCGCAGGTTGGCGTCCAGGGCACCCCCATAGCTGCCGCTGAGGTTGGGATGCTCATGCCATGTGTAGGCCTTGTCCAAATGGACATGGCAGTCGACCAAGCGCGGCAGCACGATCCGAGACGGTGGCACGTGCTCGGCGGGCAGGGGCTTCAGCTCCCGCAGGCGGCCCTGATGCCAGCTAAGACGCACAGGCGTTAGCCCTTGCTTCGCGACGTCTGGCAGGGGCGTTGAAGGGGCGAAATCCAGCAGTCCCAGGGGTGCCCAGGCCTCAAGGACACCACTCCCCGGCTGGGTCTTAAGCGACGGGGCGTCCATCAATCCTCAGCACCACTGCTGGCGTCGGTGCTGAGAACCACGAAACGACCTGCCACACCAAGGCTGAGCACTTCAAAGCCGGGCAGGCGCAGACCTGGCAGCAGCTCCTTCCCTTCCATTTGGGTGGAATACAAGCTGGCCACCACCAGGTTGCGACGGGTGGTGAACTGACCCGCCAATGCCGCCAGGGCATCCCGCTGGGAGGCAATCAGTTCAGGGCAATTGCGTATCCACAGACGCAGCACCATTGGCAGGGTCGGTTCATCGCAAAGTTCCTTGGTGCCCAACCTGACCAGCTGGTCTCCGGCATGGGCTTGATAGTCCTCCAACGACGGATTGGACACCACCAGCGACAGCACCCCGGCCGCTGCAATCCCCCCCACCAACATCGCCAGAACAGGCCGACCTTGCGGACGCGATGAAGGGGACACCAGGCAGGCTGCAGCTCGTGTTGGTAGATTCTGACGGACGCGGCGGGCGTCGCCAAGTGGTTAAGGCAGCGGCTTGTGGCGCCGCTATTCGGGGGTTCGAATCCCCTCGCTCGCCCTTCTCAACAATCCAGTAGGGCTCCGAGGAGAGGTTCAGCACCCCAGCGGATGGGATCCGTGCAGGCCAAACCCAGCATTTGTTCGACGCGCTCCACCTCCTCCCGAGCCTGAGCTTCATCGAGGCGTGCGGTGTTGAGCGCGACAGCGGCCACCTTGGCAGGCTCAGCTGTCCCACCGGGTCGAGCCCAGCTTGCCAGGATTTCGGTTGTGGCCACCAAGGACTCAAGGCTTGGAAGGGGAATCTGAGGCAGCCGATCAATGGTCTGCTGGCCAGCCCGATGAACGAGCAAAAGGGCCGTCGGCTGGGTGCCCCGCAACAGGGGCAAGTTGGCCGTTGAGGCCGGATGGCAGAGCGACCCCTGCCCCTCCACCAGCACGAGGCCCTGCTCCGGCAAAGCATCCGCCGCCCGAAGCACTGCTGCCTCCACCGCACCGGCGGCGTAATCGACGCGAACCGCATCCAGGGCGACCCCTTCCCCGCTGATCAGGATTCCTGCCTGTCCTGTCCCCACAAAGCGCGCGGGAATGCCGGTGCTCTGGGCCGCCTCGAGCAAAGAAAGGCATGCGCTCATCTTGCCGACAGCCATATCGGTGCCAACGGCCAGAAGGCGCCGACAGGGGAGCGCTGCGGCGCGTGCCTGGCCAACGTTGAGTCCTTCCGGCTCCTTGCGCAGATCCCAGATCCAACGGTCGCGCCAGCAGGCTTCCGCTAGCTCGGGATCATCGGCCAGGCGGGTGTGGAGGCCGCTGGCGAGGTGCAGGCCTGCGCGCAACGCTGCCAAGACGTCGTGGCGGACAGGATCAGGCAGCCGCCCCCCCGAGGGAGCCAGGCCGACCACCGCGACCTCAGGCTTGTACGGCAGAGCCGAAGCCAAATCGGCAACCACTGGCACGTCACGATCGATGCCGGTGACATGTTGAAGAGATTGGCCCGCATGGTCGGGATCGATCACCGCGACGATCGGTCCGGCACGGTGGCGGAGCATGGCCAGACCAGTCTTGCCGGTGAGGCTGGCCAAACCGCCGTGTTGAAGCAGCACCAACCGCATCTCCCGAAATCCCGGCGGCGCCTGAATGCCGTTCATAACGCTGCTGTGCCTCCTGCCTGGCGGATCCCCAATCCAGCCATCGCCGAAGGTCGCAGACGATCGTCTTTCAACTTAAGGCCAACAAAGGGGTCATCCACCAAGTTGAGGTGGCTGTCGAGATCCGGCCAACGAATCAAAGGCAACATCTGTGCCGCTGCACCGTTCAACAATGAGCTGTCGGAGTAGCAACCCACCATCAGATCCAGCCCCTTCTTCTGCGCCACATGAGCCATCAGCAGGGCCTGACTGAGCCCCCCGGTCTTCAGCAGCTTGAGATTCACGCCATCCACCACCGGAGCCAGGCGCAGCAGATCCTCCAGATCCCAGCAACTTTCATCCGCCACCAAGGCCATTGGACAGTGAGGGTGAAGCGCCGCGAATCCCGCTGTGTCCTGCGTGGGATCCAGATCGGGAGCCAGGGGCTGCTCAAGCAGCACCACCTGATGTACGGCCAGGGCCTCAAGCATTCGCCTGGTCTGATCCAAGGTCCATCCGCCGTTGGCATCCACCTGTAGTTCGACCGCCACACCCTGCCGCTGGGATCGATCCGTGATGGCTTGGGCCACAGCCTTCAACAGGCTGAGGTCGTGATCCAACCCGTCGGGGCTGCCCAGCTTGAGCTTCACCCGCGTCGCCGGCAGCTGCGTCCACCAGCGTTCGAGACGATCCAACACGGCATCCTCAGAAGCCAGGCCCAGGGTGATGCTGGTGGCCACACCCTCGGCTGGATCCAACCCCCAGAGCCGCCATAGCGGATGGCCAAGCCGTTGCCCGTACCAGTCCCACAAGGCCAGGTCGATGGCACAACGGGCCGGGGGGCTGAGGGCGTTCAGCAAGGGCTCGAACCGTTGCGGATGGTTGGGATCCAAAGCCTCAAGTTGCGGCAAAAGCGCCAGCAGCTCTTGTTCCACAGCCTCCAGGGCAAAGGCACGGTGGCCGGTCTCAAATCCACCGGCCTCGCCGCGGCCGACCAGCCCATCACGTTCCACCCTGAGCTCCAACCGCACCACGTCAGCTGTGGTGCCCCGGCTTATCGTGAGGGGCACGGCCTTGGTGAGCGAAAACCGTGTGAGGGCCCAGCCCATCGCCATCCGGCCGTCAATCTCCAAACTGACACAACACCGCTGTGACTCACACTGGGAGGGCTTGAGCCAGAGATTTGGTCGCCTCCGCCCCCCTCGCCACTGACGCCGCTGCCAATCCTCGACGGGGTAGTTACTGGATCACCACGTTCGGCTGCCAGATGAACAAGGCGGATTCCGAACGGATGGCGGGAATCCTTGAGGCCATGGGCTACCAGGAGGCATCAGCCGAACTGGATGCCGATCTAGTGCTCTACAACACCTGCACCATCAGGGACAACGCCGAGCAGAAGGTTTACAGCTATCTCGGCAGACAAGCCCAGAGGAAACGCAGCAACCCCAATCTCACCCTGGTGGTGGCGGGCTGTGTTGCCCAGCAGGAAGGCGAATCACTGCTCCGGCGGGTGCCGGAGCTGGATCTGGTGATGGGTCCACAGCACGCCAACCGTCTTGAAACCCTGCTGCTGCAGGTGGACAGCGGTCAGCAGGTGGTCGCCACCGAAGACCACCACATCCTTGAAGACATCACCACGGCCCGCCGAGACAGCAGCATCTGCGGCTGGGTGAACGTGATCTATGGCTGCAACGAACGTTGCACCTACTGCGTGGTGCCCTCCGTGCGCGGCAAAGAACAATCACGCCTGCCCCAGGCGATCAAGCTGGAAATGGAGGGCCTTGCTGCCCAGGGCTACAAGGAAATCACCCTGCTCGGCCAGAACATTGATGCCTACGGCCGTGATCTACCGGGCATCACGCCGGAGGGTCGCCGCCAACACACCCTCACGGATTTGCTCCATCACGTGCACGACGTGGAGGGCATTGAACGAATCCGTTTTGCCACCAGCCACCCGCGCTACTTCACCGAGCGGCTGATCGATGCCTGTGCCGACCTGCCCAAGCTCTGTGAACACTTCCACATTCCTTTTCAGAGCGGGGACAACGACGTGTTGCAAGCCATGGCCCGGGGCTACACCGTTGAGCGCTACCGGCGGATCATCGACCGCATCCGTGAGCGCATGCCCGATGCCTCCCTCAGTGCCGATGTGATCGTTGCCTTCCCCGGCGAAACCGATGCGCAGTACCGCCGCACCCTCGATCTGATCGAAGAAATAGGCTTCGATCAGGTGAACACAGCGGCCTATTCACCTCGGCCCAATACCCCTGCAGCCAATTGGGACAACCAGCTGCCGGAGGAGGTGAAGGTGGAACGCCTGCGCGAAATCAATGCCCTGGTGGAACGCTGCGCCCGCAAGGCCAATGCCCGCTACGAGGGGCGCACTGAAGAAGTGCTGGCGGAGGGCATCAATCCCAAGGACCCATCGCAGCTGATGGGACGAACCCGCACCAATCGCCTGACCTTCTTCAGCTTCACCGGAGCGGATGGCCATGCCTACGACGCCGGCGATCTCGTGCAGGTGCGCATCGATGCGGTGCGTTCCTTTTCACTCAGCGGCAGCCCCCTGCCCCACTAAGTACAACGCTGATACCTTTGGCGCTCCCACCGCTCAGGGGTCGAAGCATTCATGCCGTCCAGTCCCATCACGGTCGGGCTCGTCTTTGGAGGCCGCTCTGGAGAACATGACGTGTCGATCAGATCTGCGGCGACCGTCGTCCGAGGCCTACGCAAAGGAAACAACAGAGATCGTTACACGGTGCAGCCAATCTACATCGACCGTGATGGTCGCTGGTGGGGAACGGATCTATCCGAGGCGACCCTGGCCTCCGAAACCGCACCAGAGCTCGCACCACCTCTGCACCCCTCAGGATTCCAAGGTTTCCCGGAGGGATGTGATGCGGTCGATCTCTGGTATCCGGTGCTGCATGGTCCCAATGGAGAGGACGGAACCATTCAGGGGTTGTTCCAGCTGACCGGCAAACCCTTCGTAGGCGCCGGTGTGCTCGGCTCAGCCGTCAGCATGGACAAGCAGGCTATGAAATCTGCCTTCTCCAGCGCCGGGCTGTCACAGGTGCCCTATGTGGCCCTTCACGCGTCCGAACTCGAAGACGCGAACAGCCGATCGGCACTCTTGGATCGGATTGAACGCGAACTGAACTACCCCTGCTTTGTGAAGCCCGCCAATCTCGGTTCGTCGGTGGGCATCAGCAAGGTCCGTTCCCGTCACGAACTGGAAGCAGGCCTCAAGCAGGCAGCAGCTCTCGATCCAAGGCTGGTGGTGGAGCAGGGCGTCAACGCCAGAGAGGTGGAATGCGCCGTCCTGGGGGGACGCATGCTCGAGGCGTCGGTGATCGGTGAGGTTCGTTTTGATGCGGACTGGTACGACTACGAGACGAAATACACCGCAGGGCGCAGCACCACGTTGATTCCAGCTCCCATACCGGATGAAGTGGCTGACCGGATCCGCGCCCAGGCCTTGCAGGCCTGCTCTGCCGTGGGCGTCAACGGCATGGGACGGGTGGATTTCTTCTACGACGACGTCAACGATCAGCTCTGGATCAACGAAATCAACACCCTGCCTGGTTTCACTGCCCAGAGCATGTTCCCGATGCTCTGGGAGGTCAGCGGCGTAACACTCGAACAGTTGGTGCACAAACTGATCCAAACCGCAGGAGAATGATCACAGCGTCCTTCGCCTAACCCATGAGCCACGGACTGCTCTGGTTTCCTTTGCTACTGGCCTTTGTGCTGCTGGCCTCGCTCGGATGGCTGGAACGGCGGCGCCAAAACCTGTTTCGTGCCTGGGCCGAAGGCTCCGAACTCGCCAAGCTCGACGGTTGTGGTGGTGCCCGTCTGAAAGATGGTGAACTGCAATGGAGCCGCTTCGAAGCGGGCAGTTTTCAGGATCAGGGCTCGTTTGATGTCTGCAGGCTTGAGCTTGTGGAACTGATGTCGCTGGCATCCGGTGATGCGCCGCTCACCGATGAATCCCAGGGGCAATGTCGGCTACGCCTCATCGGTAAGGACCTGCAGATGGATGTGCCCTTCTCTGATGCCGACCGCGCGCGCAGCTGGGGTGAGCAGCTGATGGCACGGGCCCGATGCGACCTGTGAGCCGGGTCTCGACCACCAACAAACCCTCCCAACGGCCGGTTTCCGCTCAGGCCGCCCGGCGCCGGGACTTACGCAGGCAGCGCCGCCAGACCCTGTTGCTTCAGCTCTGGCGGTTCGTGGCCTTGCTGCTTATCAGTGGAGGATTCAGTTGGACCCTGTTGCGCCATGGCTGGACGCTGCGGAGCCCGGAGGCGATCATCCTGACCGGAGGTGCTGCCATTGAGACCAATCAGGTCATCGAGGCCGCCAAGCTGCGCTTTCCCTCACCTCTCCTGGAGGTCAGTCCCAGGGCTCTTGAACAAAAACTGGTGAAGGTCTTACCGGTTCGTAGCGCTCAAGTGCAGCGCCGAATGCTGCCTGCTCGCCTGATCATCAGCCTGAAGCCCAAGATTCCCGTCGCAAAGGCGGTGCGTCAGGGGCCTACTGGAAGGGAACGCGGACTGCTGAACGCCGAAGGAGAGTGGATCACCCTGAGCGACGCAGTACCAGAACCGCTCACGAACATCATGGTGCGCGGTTGGAACGACCAGCAGCGCGCTCAGATCGTTGCACTGCTGCAACAACGGGATCGTTTCGAGGGAAGGCTGAAAGCCATCGTGCTTCACCCCGACGGCAATATCAGTCTGATCACCACTGAACTGGGTCAGATTGATCTGGGTGGCGAACCAACCCTTCTGAACGCCCAAATCGAGACGATCGTCCACCTCAACAAGACGTTGCCGAAGCACCTGCGCCAGGGCCATCAGAGCAGCCTTGATCTCAGCAATCCGGACCGACCGGAACTGCAACTGCCGGCGCCACCCACGCCCAAAAAGGTCAAAACGCAACCCTGAATGCAGAGGATTGAAAATCTGGAGACCACAACCTCAGTTCCTGGTTTGTGATCTGTTGAAGCCGAGACCAGGCTTCAGGGACATAATGCATCGCAACCACACGGTTCTGCCTCGACGATGGAGATGGTGAGCGGCTCAGGGTCTTACACGGCAGCGGGAATCCAGCCCAGCCAATCCGCCCGCATCGAGGTCATCGGCGTTGGCGGCGGTGGCAGCAATGCCGTCAACCGCATGATCCTCAGTGACCTTGAGGGGGTGGGCTATCGCGTTCTCAACACCGATGCGCAGGCCCTAATCCAATCGCAAGCCCAGCAACGCCTGCAGTTGGGGCAGACCCTGACCCGCGGGCTTGGCGCCGGCGGCAATCCGACCATCGGCCAGAAAGCAGCCGAGGAATCCCGTACTGATCTGCACGACGCACTGCAGGGCTCCGATCTTGTGTTCATTGCCGCTGGTATGGGCGGTGGAACGGGTACTGGTGCCGCTCCAGTGGTGGCCGAAGTCGCCCGTGAAGTCGGTGCTCTCACCGTCGGCATCGTGACTAAGCCGTTCGGCTTTGAGGGCCGTCGTCGCATGCGTCAGGCCGACGAAGGCATCGCCCGTTTGGCGGAACACGTGGATACTCTGATCGTGATCCCCAACGACCGCCTGCGTGATGCCATCGGCGGAGCTCCGCTTCAGGAAGCCTTCCGCAGTGCGGACGACGTCCTGCGCATGGGCGTCAAAGGCATCAGTGACATCATCACCTGCCCTGGCCTGGTGAACGTTGACTTTGCGGACGTTCGCTCCGTGATGACAGAAGCAGGAACAGCACTGCTGGGCATCGGCATCGGTTCCGGTCGCTCCCGAGCTGTGGAAGCAGCCCAGGCTGCGATCGCCAGTCCACTACTGGAAACCGAGCGAATCGATGGCGCGAAGGGCTGTGTGATCAACATCAGTGGCGGCAAGGACATGACCTTGGAGGACATGACCACTGCTTCCGAGGTGATTTACGACGTTGTCGACCCCGAAGCAAACATCATCGTGGGAGCTGTTGTGGATGAGGCGCTCGAAGGCGAGATTCACGTCACGGTGATCGCCACAGGATTCGAAAACAAGCAGCCTTACCGCAGCGAGCGCAGCCGCTCTGTGCCAGGAATGTTGAATCGTAGGGAACCCGAAGAGAACGGCGCCCGCATTCCTGAATTCCTGCGTCGCCGTCAACAACAGGACAACGGCACGGTATGAGAGCCCCGTCAGGCCTTCTGGTCTGACGGCTGCTTCGAAGGTGGTGACCCGGAACCCACGCCTGCCCTGAGCATCCCGTGTGGCTGCTCCCTTCCGGTCCTGACCAGATTTGGGCGTCAGAGCCGCATAGGCCCGAATCGGCTAAATGCTAGCAATGAGCCTCCAAGGGGTTCTGAAGCTGAATGCGTCCTTCTGATCTAACCCACTTCAAGCAGAAGGGCCAACCCATTGCCGTCCTCACCGCTTGGGACAGCCTCTCTGCGGCCCTGGCCGAAGCCGCCGGTGCCGATGTGCTGCTGATCGGTGATTCGCTGGCGATGGTGGCGCTGGGCCATGCCACAACCCTGCCGGTAAGCCTGGACCAGATGCTCCATCACACCCAGGCGGTTGCACGGGGATTGACCGCCCTGCCCGCCGATCAGCCCCTGTTGGTCTGCGACCTGCCCTTTCTTAGCTACCAGTGCGGTGAAGACCTCGCCGTGGCGGCTGCAGGACGCCTGCTGAAGGAGTCCAGTGCCGCAGCGGTGAAATTGGAGGGAGCTGAACCGGAGGTCGTCGCCGTGATCGACCGACTGGTGCGCATGGGCATTCCTGTGATGGGGCATCTGGGCCTCACCCCCCAGGCCGTGCATCGTTTGGGTTACCGCCGCCAGGCCACGGACGCCATCAGCCAGGAACGTCTGATCGAGCAGGCGTGCGCCCTTGAGCAGAAGGGCTGCTTCTCCTTGGTGCTGGAACATGTTCCATCTGAGCTGGCGTGCCGTGTGCAGCAGGCCCTGACCATCCCGGTGATCGGCATCGGTGCAGGTGATGGCTGCGACGGCCAAGTGCGTGTCACGGCAGACCTACTGGGGCTCACCGCCAAACAACCTCCCTTCAGCCCAGCGCTGGTGGATGGCCGCCGATTGTTCATCGACGCGTTGAAGGGTTGGGTCAATCAGACCCGGAACCACACTCCTCCCACCAAAGGGGGGAAAACCCAAGCCGATTAGAACTTGAATCACAGCCCTAAAAGCGCCACAGGGCTGTGTGTGATGCGAAGCCTGCAAAGGAATGGCTGGGTTTTGAGTGACGACAACGGTCATCCGTACCTCCGTCGTCTGCTCTCGATTTTCAAAAAAGCTGCAACCAGACCGTTGGACGATCTCCGGTTCTGAGGGGTTCCGGAGATTTCTATTTGCTTCCCTATGGATCAAGCTGAGATCAACGACTGGACATCGATCGCCGAGAGCATGGAAGCCAAGGTCGATACCGAGAGCTGGTTCTACTTTCGTGCTCGTGCAATTGCTGACGGGAAGCCTGATCTCATGCCCAACATTTCAGTTGTTGGCTGACCCTGCTTGATCTGCTCGATAACAGGGATGGGGGTCGGCCATCGAGCCTTTGCTCGACTGTCTCAAGCGTTTAGGGAGATGCTGGCGAGGGAACCCGCGAACATTCCATCTCCCAAGCGTTTGCAGTGGTGCTAGCGCCTAGGCCATCCTCACAGCCAACTTGAGAAAATCTGGCTAAGCATTAACGCCTAATTTAGATGCAACTGATACCTGGTGAGGGCCCGTCCGTCAGCCATGATGGAACTGAAGGCAGTGGTGCCTTCGATGCGTCGTTTGGGGGTGGGCTGAGGGGCCTACCTCTTTTTTTGGGATTTCGGGCGAATTCATTCACATTTCCGACCCAGCCAGCCATACAGGTCGCAAGGTCGTTGCATTCCGAGCCAAACGCAACAGCAACCTCCGATCAATCAGATCGCTTGGTGTGACTGGTTTGGTCTTCTAAAGCCTCTTCCCACCACAGAATCACCTCAATCAGCACCTGATTGCTGAGGGCCATGCCCTCGGGGTCGGAGAGGCACCAACGGCCTGCTCGCTGCTGCAGCCATCCACGCTCAACGAACGGTTGCCATCGGCGCACGAGTGCATCGGCATCAAGACCTTGAAGGGGCACTCCTTCTCGGCGCCGCAGACCCACCAGCAATTGATCATCCAATGGGAGACCAGCCTCCGCGATGGATTCCTCAGGAGGGCTGTCCAGCCATGCCGCATAGGCAGCGCGGGTACGGGGTCGCGCCATGCGCACCCCCCAGGGTGCTGATGTCGCTCCCATGCCAAATCCCCACCAACCGGCACCGCTCCAATACACCCGGTTGTGACGGGAGGCATGACCTGGTCGGGCGTGGTTTGAAATCTCGTAACGGCTAAGGCCGGCAGCCGCCAGCCGTTGCGATGTTCGCCCCATCAGCGCTACGGCAAGGTCGTCCTCCGGCAGCTTCAACAGTCCAAGAGAGCGTTGGTGGTCAAACACAGTGCCGGGTTCCACCGAAAGGTCGTAGATCGAGAGATGGGGGGCCTGAGTGGCAAGGGCCTGATCCAACTGCGCATCCCACCCAGCCAGAGTCTGGCCCGGGAGGTTCTGGATGAGATCGAGACTCCAGGATCGGAGCGCGCCATCGCGCCTGGCCTGAACCAGCCAATCAATCGCCGCATGGAGGTCGGTGTGGCGGTGCCGACGCCCCAGCTGTTCGAGCACCGCGTCATCAAAGCTCTGGCCCCCGAGGCTGATGCGATTCACTCCATGGGCCAGTACGGAGGCCAATTGAGCGGAATCAAAGGTGGCCGGATCCATCTCCAGGGTGATTTCCGCACCCGGTTGAAGACCAAATTTGTCTGCCAAAGCATCGAGCAGTGATCCGATCTGATCAGGGCACAACAGGGATGGCGTGCCCCCGCCGATATAGACCGTGGATAGGGGCGGACCGCTTGGGGCAGAAGCGATTTCCCGATGCAGCAGGCTCAGGTACTCACGGATCGAGCGACTGCCAGGCCCATGGTCAGCCTGGGCTTGGTCCCCCAGGGGAACAACGGCGAAATCGCAGTAATAACAGCGCCGGTGGCAGAAGGGAATGTGGAGGTAGGCGCTGCGAGGTGGGATGGGATAAGGCATGCTTCTGGCATCCGGATCGAGCTGCCACGACCTGAACCCATGGTGGATCCGCTCATCCTGCTTCTTTTTGTGGTTTCCGGTGCAGCTGCCGGCTGGATGGGGATTCACTTGCTGCCCGATGGGCTGGTGAGTGCAAACACCAATGCTGAACAGTTACGTCTCCAGCTCAGCGGAGCTGGCGGTGGCGTTGGCTTGATCGCAGGCCTGGTGTTCAAAAAGCTGCGGGTGCGCCTAATGCAACAGGTGCGCACCATGCCCACCGATCTACTGGTGAGCCGCGCTGTCGGCCTGATCCTGGGACTGCTGGTGGCCAACCTGCTGCTGCTGCCCGTTCTGCTGCTGCCCTTCTCCGGGGGAATTGTTCTGCTCAAACCCCTTCTGGCGGTTGTGAGCAACGTCTTTTTCGGAATTCTGGGAAGCAACCTGGCAGAAGTTCACGGCCGTACGCTGCTGCGCCTGTTCAATCCCGCCAGCACTGAAGCGCTGCTGGTGGCCGATGGGGTGCTGACCCCCGCCACAGCCAAGATTTTGGACACCAGCGTGATCATCGATGGCCGGATCCGCGGCATGCTCGCCTGCGGCTTGCTGGAAGGGCAGGTGATCGTTGCCGAATCGGTGATCGATGAGATGCAACAGCTGTCGGACTCCACCAACATCGAAAAGCGAGCAAAGGGCCGACGTGGCCTGAAGCTGCTGAAGGATCTGCGGGAAACCTACGGGCGGCGGTTGGTGATCAACAGCACGCGTTACGACGGCAAGGGAACGGACGACCGACTGCTGCAGCTTGCATCTGACACCTGTGGCACGCTTGTGACCGCAGACTTCAACCTGGCGCAGGTGGCTCAGGTCAAAGACCTGAAGGTGATGAATCTGAGTGAGCTGGTGATCGCGTTGCGGCCTGAAGTGCAACCCGGCGACGAGCTCAAACTCAAGATCGTGCGTGAAGGCAAGGAGGAAAGCCAGGGGGTCGGCTACCTCGACGACGGAACGATGGTGGTGGTCAACGAGGCGAAATCGCTGATCGGCCAACGCAAACCTGTAGTGGTGACCGGTGCCCTGCAAACCCCAACCGGGCGCATGGTGTTTGCACGGTTGGACGAGAAGGATGCATCAATCGACACCAAGCCTGCAACGAAATCGAAAAGTCAGGGAAAACCGGCCAAAACCAGCAACCGCAAGCCCGCTGACCCCGGCTAGGCTCGCCCCACCGCGATGGTGGAGATGACAACTTCGGCCCCGTACTACGGCGACAGCGCCGTGATGCGCACACCACCTCCCGACCTTCCCTCACTCCTGCTTAAGGAGCGGATCGTCTATCTGGGCTTGCCCTTGTTCTCTGACGACGACGCCAAGCGTCAGATGGGCATCGACGTGACTGAGCTGATCATTGCTCAGCTGCTTTATCTGGAATTCGACAACCCAGAGAAGCCGATTTACTTCTACATCAACTCCACAGGCACGAGCTGGTACTCGGGTGAAGCGATCGGCTTCGAGACCGAAGCCTTTGCCATCTGTGACACCCTCCGCTACGTGAAGCCCCCGGTGCACACCATCTGTATCGGCCAGGCTATGGGTACGGCCGCTGTGATCCTTTCCGCAGGAACGAAAGGTCAACGAGCCGCTCTCCCCAACTCCTCCATCGTTCTGCATCAGCCCCGCAGCGGTGCCCGCGGCCAGGCGACGGACATCCAAATCCGGGCCAAAGAAGTGCTTCACAACAAGCAAGCGATGCTTGAAATCCTTTCCACCAACACAGGACGGTCTGTGGAAGAGCTGAGCAACGACTCCGACCGGATGAGCTATTTGACTCCCCAGCAAGCCGTTGAGTACGGACTCATCGACCGCGTGCTCAGTAGCCGCAAAGACCTTCCTGGAAATCCCCCCGTCTGATTGACGGCATCAGATCCAACCCTCCTCCACTTCTTACATCCACGTTCTGAACCATGCCGATCGGTACCCCCAGCGTTCCCTACCGCCTGCCAGGCAGCCAGATGGAGCGCTGGGTCGACATCTACACACGTCTCGGGGTGGAACGGATTCTCTTCCTCGGCTCTGAGGTCAATGACGGCATCGCCAACAGCTTGGTGGCCCAGATGCTGTATCTCGACTCGGAAGACAGCACCAAGCCGATTTACCTGTACATCAACTCCCCTGGTGGCTCTGTCACGGCGGGCCTAGCGATCTACGACACTATCCAGTACGTCAAAAGCGAGGTTGTCACCATCTGCGTTGGCCTCGCCGCATCCATGGGTGCCTTCCTTCTAGCCGCTGGCACCAAGGGGAAACGGGTTGCCTTGCCCCACAGCCGAATCATGATCCACCAGCCCCTCGGCGGCACCAGCCGTCGCCAGGCCAGTGATATCGAAATCGAGGCAAGGGAGATCCTGCGGATGAAAGAGATGCTCAACCGCTCCCTGTCGGACATGAGTGGCCAGAGCTTCGAGAAGATAGAGAAGGACACCGACAGGGACTACTTCCTCAGTGCCGAAGAAGCCAAGGAATACGGCTTGATCGACCGCGTCATCTCCCATCCGAACGAGGCCTGAACCGAACGGGGCAGGCCACTGCGTAAGCTCGTCCACTGCAGTGTTCCGCAAGCCCGCCCCGGATGGCCCAGCTCTTCTACGACTCCGACGCCGATCTCGGTCTGCTGAACGGCAAGACCGTGGCCATCATTGGTTATGGCTCCCAGGGTCATGCCCACGCTCTGAACCTGAAGGATTCAGGGGTGAACGTGGTGGTGGGTCTCTACGACGGCAGCCGCTCAGCGGAGAAAGCCAAGGCCGATGGTCTTGAAGTGCTGAGCGTGGCCGATGCCTCGGCCAAGGCTGACTGGATCATGGTCTTGCTGCCCGACGAGTTCCAGAAGGACGTCTACGAGAAGGAAATCGCACCTCACCTGAGTGCAGGCAAGGTGCTCAGCTTCGCCCACGGCTTCAACATCCGCTTCGAGCTAATCAAGCCTCCGGCTGATGTGGATGTGGTGATGATCGCCCCGAAGGGCCCAGGCCACACCGTGCGTTGGGAATATCAGAACGGTCAGGGCGTGCCTGCATTGTTCGCCATCGAACAGGACGCCTCCGGCAACGCACGCGGCATGGCCATGGCCTACGCCAAGGGAATCGGCGGCACCCGTGCCGGCATCCTGGAGACTAACTTCAAGGAGGAGACCGAAACCGATCTGTTCGGTGAGCAGGCTGTGTTGTGTGGCGGTCTGTCAGAACTCGTGAAGGCTGGTTTCGAGACCCTGGTGGAAGCGGGTTACCAGCCCGAACTGGCTTACTTCGAGTGCATGCACGAGGTGAAGCTGATTGTGGATCTGATGGTGAAAGGAGGACTCACCTCCATGCGCGATTCGATCTCCAATACCGCGGAGTACGGCGATTACGTCAGCGGCCCCCGTCTGATCACCGCCGACACCAAGGCCGAGATGAAGCGTGTTCTGGCTGACATCCAGGACGGCACATTCGCCAAAAACTTCGTGGCCGAATGCGAAGCCGGCAAGCCCGAAATGAAGAAGGTGCGTGATCGTGACTCTCAGCATCCGATCGAGAAAGTGGGCAAAGGCCTGCGCTCGATGTTCAGCTGGCTGAAAGACGCCTGATCCACCGCAAGCGCGGAACAGCCGGTGGGATCAAACACCATCACTCACCGCACCCCCCGCTCTGTTACACGATCGGTGCAGAGCGGGGCTTTTTGTTGGTTCCTAGCAACACACCTCCCATGACCTCAGAAACGGTGGGAGGCCTGCTGGTGCTTGGGGCAGCACTGCTGGATCAGTTGATTGGTGACCCGCGCCGGATGCTCCACCCAGTGGTGGTGATGGGGTGGAGCATCCGCCAGTTGCGCCATTGGGTCGAGCCATGGACGGGAGACCATCCGATGAAGCTGCGGATTGGGGGAGGCCTGATCACCCTGATCCTGGTGCTTGGCAGCGCCCTGACGGGCTGGTGTCTGGAGCGGCTGCTGTGGCTTCCCTCCCCATGGCATTGGAGTGCCATCCCCGTGATGGCACTGAGCCTCGCCAGCACCCTGGCGGCCCGCAGCCTGAGGGACAGCGTGCTGGCGGTGATAGATGATTTGCCATCAGCGGCGGGAGGAAACCTCGAGTCGGCCCGCAGGAACTTGAGCTGGATCGTCGGACGAGACGTTCAGAGCTTGGATCGAGAGGGACTGCTCAGGGCCGCAGCCGAAACAGCTTCGGAAAATGCTGTGGATGGCGTGTTCGCACCTCTGTTCTGGATGGGGATCGGTGCGCTGCTCTGGATGGTCATGCCCTCTGGACCTGGCCCACTGGCCCTGGCCTGGGGCTTCAAGGCAAGTAGCACGCTGGATTCCATGCTCGGGTACCGCACCGGTCGTCTGCGCTGGTTAGGAACAGCCGGCGCACGCCTCGATGATCTGCTCACCTGGCTGCCCTGTCGTCTGGTCATGCTGACGCTGCCTTTGGTCTGCCCTCCCTGGACGCAGTGGGCGCTACGTGTGCAAGCTGCAGAACAAGATGGGGCTGCAGATCCATCACCCAATGCAGGGCGTTCGGAAGCGATCTACGCACACTGCATCGGGATCCAACTCGGCGGCGAAAACAAGTATGGAGAGCGCTTGGTTCAGAAACCGGTGCTTGGGGCTGGCCAACCAACCGCAAACGTGGCTTCGGTCAGAGCTATTCTGAAGGCATCAAGCCGGCTGGAGATCGTCTGGCTGAGTGCTCTTTGGATCATCCAGTGGGGAATCACCCGTTGAATACGAATCAGTAGGCTCCCCGGTCCATCGGGAGGAGCAATACACCAAACGTGCGGAGGATGATCGCAAAATCCAAACCGAACGAACGACCACGGGCGTAGGCGAGGTCTAGCTTGACGCGTTTTTTGTAGCTCAAGTTGTTCCTGCCACTCACTTGCCAAAGTCCGGTCAAACCGGGGCGCACTGAAGCAACTTCGTCCATGTAAGGGCCGTAGCGAACGAGTTCTTTGTCAACGATCGGGCGTGGACCGACAACACTCATCTCCCCGCGGAGGACGTTTAGGAACTGCGGCAGTTCATCAAGGCTCGAGCGGCGGAGGAAACGGCCAACAGGAGTGATCCGAGGATCACGCTTGAGCTTGAAGTCACGCTCAAACTCAGTGCGCAGCGAGGGATCGGCTTCAAGCACACGCGCCAGAACGGCATCAGCATCGGCCCGCATGGTTCGGAACTTGATGCAGCCAAAACGTTGATAGCTCCGGCCCACCCGACGCTGGACGTAGAACACAGGTCCCGGCGAACTGAGCTTCACCAATCCCGCCAGAAGCAAAAGCACCGGTGAACCGATGCTGAGTACGACGAGAGAAAAAACAATATCTCCTGTTCGCTTGAAGACACGACCCCAACGGTTCTGATGGCGAATCAGCGTGCCGGTCGATAGAACCGAGGGCGGGGCTGAGATCAGCGCAAGGTGTGGCTTGTACTTGCCACGGCGAGCTGCACGCCCTGCGGTCTGAATCAAGGATGGCCGAGAGGCCGAGGTCAAAGGCTCAACCTGGGACTCATCACACTCAACGTCACAGGCGGAGCCCTGGCATCTCCGCAGGGTCACTCGCTGCAACGGCACAGCCCTGTTGATGAGTGCTCCAGGCCGTACGCAGAGCCGATTCAAAGCGCGCCGCGAAAGCTTCAGGCCGAAAGCGCTCGGCCCACGCACGGATGGATTCCGAATCCAGAGAACGCCAAATCCGTTCTTGTTCAAACCACTCCACGGCCTGCACCAGCGATTCGACGTTCTGGTCCGGGAACAAAACCCCCGTGGGCTCCCGAAGCCCTGCGGACGCACAACGCACCGTGTCCAACAAACCGCCCCGCCCCAACCCAATCACCGGCGCTCCGGCCGCCATCGCTTCTACCGGAGCAATGCCGAAGTCCTCCAGGCCGGCATATACAAATGCCCGACAACGGGCCATCAGCTCTTCCACCTGCTGCTGGGATTGACGCCCGAGCAATGTGACGGTGGGACCGGCCAGAGCGTCCAATCGTGCCCTCTCAGGGCCATCGCCAACCACCAGCAGCGGAAGACCAAGACGGTTGAAGGCTTCAACCACAAGATCCACCCGCTTGTAAGGGACCAAACGGCATAGGCAGAGGTAGACGTCGTCACGATCTGCATTCCAGCGAAAGCGATCCACCTCCACAGGGGGATGGATCACACTGACCTCCCGCCCCCAGTACTTGCGGATTCGACGCGCCGTGAATCGGGAGTTGGCGATGAGGTGATCCACCCGCTGGGCACTGAGTTGGTCCCATTGCCGCAGGGCATACAGCTGCCAGCGAACCAAGGGGCCCAGACCACGCCGAGCCAGTGCGGAACGCTGAAGATAAGCGTGCATCTGGTCCCAGGCGTAACGGACCGGCGTGTGCACGTAACTGATGTGCAACTGATCTGGCGCAGTGAGTACACCCTTGGCCACCAGATGGCTGCTGCTGATCACCAACTCAGCGGCGCCAAGATCGATCTGTTCGATCGCAAAGGGCAACAGCGGCAGGTACTGCTGAACATGGCTGTGCCCCCAGGGCAGGTGCTGAATCGGGCTGGTGAGCACAGAGCGACCATGCAACCAACTGCCCAACCGGCGGGATTCGGCATCGATCAGGGCGGCCAACTGCGGCTCACAGCCAAGGTTGCGCAGAAGGGAATCAACCTCTTGAACAACCCGTTCTGCACCTCCAACGGAGCGAGGCGAGAACCACTCATGAACCAGAGCGATGCGCTGCGGGAGGTTGTCCGAAGCCGAGGGCATCCCTCTGGAATAAAAGGAACACTACGAAGTCTCTCAGCTCATTGCAGTGGCCGGACAAGATCACGATGCTGGTGCACATGTCCAGCACAAACCTCACCATCAACATCCTCCTTGAAGAGGCGTTGAACGAACCGGACATCGGCACAACGAGTCGATTCCGTTGGCATGCCACGGCGGTGGGTATTGCTGCACTTTGGATTGATAGCGCTCCACCATCAACACCGCCCTTTGAGGACGCACTCAAAGAAGGGCTCCATGTGGGACTCGACCTCAGCCGAGAGGAACGGGAGTTCCATCAAGTGGAGCAAGGACTGGTGCTGTTGTTCCACTCCTGAGGGGATCAAGAGAGGTTGCTAAAAAAATTTGGCGGGAAGCCACGCCATTGCGCTCTAACAACGCACATTCAAATCAAACATCTCCGGCATGCAAGATTGCAGCTGGCGACGGGACAAAGGACAAAATGAGGAGGAGCAGCAAGGGCAGACAGGCTCGCCCTGTGATTGTGATTGCAGGTGCATCAGGCTCAGGTAAGACGCATTTGATCAAAAAACTGAGCCAGCCACCTCACAATGCGTTCACCTTGAATGTACTGGAGCAACTGGGCTGTGATCCGAATCAACGCCTGAAACGATCAACCGTTGAACGAATAAAGAGACTGATGGATCCAGCCAACTTCAAAAAACGAAAAACACGGAAGTTGTAACACTGCGTGCTGCTTCATATCGATCTGACGAGCATCAATCACAACACCAATCCGAAGATGTTGCGGCAGATTTCAAAGCGAACCAAGCGGCTCGATGTGATCACCCATTACACCTCACCGAAAGAATGGAGACAACGCATTTTAGATCGACCCCACACCGAGGATGAACCATCAATGAGAGCAGCACTGATTGCACTTTCAGCAAAAGCCAGCATAAAATTCTCAATTTTTTTGTATCAAAGGGAATACAAAAATGGTTATTAACAATGAAAAACTATGGCGCGCAAGGCTGCTGCACTGTCAAGATATTTGATCAGTCCTTTTTGAAATTGATACCTCCTTCTCAAGAAGTTCTGAGCAGGAGTGATTTCAATACCGCTCAATCGCTCGGCTTTCATTCAAAAACGGAGAGGGTGGGATTCGAACCCACGAGGGTGTTACCCCTACACGATTTCGAGTCGTGCGCGATCAACCGGACTCTGCCACCTCTCCACACGCCCGCAGGCGTAGGAGCACTTTAAAGGCCGATGAACCGCAAGCCAGACCTATGATGCAGAAGTCAAGGCCGCTGTGAAGCGGATGGCTTGAGGCCAAGCCATGTTCCGGTGATCACCTGTAGGGGTTCTGATCGCTGCTGCTCCTGCAGTGTCAACAAGGACTGGGGGCTGGGAAACAGCTGCCAGCGCTGACGTCCCACACGCAACAGCAGTGCTCCAGAGGGATGCTGTAGGCGGAGCACTGCCAAGCCAGTACTCCGCAGCACCTGGCCGATGGCGATTGGGGCTCGGCCCTGCTGGGAAGCCTCGACGCGGTGGGCCAGCTCTTGCCAACAGGGGAGAACGTCTGTTGCTAAGGGATCCAGGATCATCGCCCAATGAAGACGGGCGTGGCCGTGCACGGCGACGAGCCTTTGTGCCATCTGGCAACTGCGCGCATCGCCATGGGTGCTCACCAGCGCAGCACGCCCACGGTGGCGAGCCAGCAACCAGTGGTAACCGAACCGCTCCACCGCCACCAGGTCATCGCCGAGCTGCACAAGACCATGGACGAGCAGGGCGGTTGCCATGGGGAGCAGCGACCAGCGCCGACAGCAGCGCTCTGCTCCCAGCAACCAAGGCAACAAGCCGAGCACCAGCAAGGCAACCACCCACGCCTCGGGACGTCCGGTGAGCAGTTGGGCGCCAGGCCAGTGGCTGATCCAGCTGGCCATGATCATCACCATGCCCGCCAACTGATGGACGGGCCACAGCAGCATGGGCAGCACAGCCGGAGGCCCCACGAGGACCAACAGACCAACAGTGCCGAGAGCATGGCCAGCAGCGTGAGCGGTGGCGGCAGCACTGAGTTGAAAGCCGATCGACCGAGCCTAGGCGGGGGAGAGCAGCAGCACGATGATGAGCGTCAACACCAGCACCCCAACAGGACTGACCTGACTCACGAATTAGCAGCGCGATCGCAGCCATCAGCACCGCCCGCACCACCGATGGCTGGGCTCCGGCAAGGCAGACAAACAGCAGCAACGCCATGGCCGCCAGGGGGAGCCGCAGCCCAGAGGGCCAACGGCGAGCCAGCATCAGCACACTGCCCAGCAGAACGACGTCGACGCAGAAATCATTAGGCCGCTGTCTCGAGAGTTCCCCCCTTCAGCAACGGGAAACCAAGGGCCTCCCGTTCCGCCAACCAAGCCTCGGCCACCTTGCGGGCCAGGTTGCGGATACGGCAGATGGTGGCCGTGCGCTCCGTCACGGAAATCACGCCACGGGCCTCCAGCAGGTTGAAGGTGTGGCTGCACTTCAGAACGAAATCCAAGGCCGGTGCGGGCAGTTGCTTCTCGATCAGATCAGCAGCTTCCGCCTCGTAGATGGCGAACAACTGCTTGAGCCGCTCGGGATTGGAGGCCTCGAAGTTGAAGTGGCACTGCCCCTTTTCAAACGGCAGCCAGATCTCGCCGTAGCTGCGCTCGCTGTTCCAGCTGAGATCCCAAATGCTCTCCACGTCTTGCAGGTACATCGCCAGCCTCTCTAGGCCGTAGGTGATTTCAATCGAAACGGGCTTGCAATCGATGCCGCCGCATTGCTGGAAATAGGTGAACTGGGTTACCTCCATACCGTCGAGCCACACTTCCCAGCCCACACCCCAGGCGCCCAGGGTCGGCGACTCCCAGTTGTCTTCAACAAAACGAATGTCGTGGTCAGCGGGCTTGATGCCCAGCGCCTCCAGTGACGCCAGATAGGTCTCCTGGATGCCGTCTGGGGATGGCTTGATCAGCACCTGGTATTGGAAGTAGTGCTGGGCGCGGTTGGGGTTATCGCCATAACGGCCGTCGGTGGGGCGACGGCAGGGTTCGGGATAGGCCACGGCCCAAGGCTCAGGCCCAATAGCCCGGAGCACCGTGTGGGGGCTCATGGTGCCAGCACCCTTCTCAGTGTCGTAGGGCTGCAGCAACAGACACCCCTGGTCCGCCCAGAACCGGTTGAGCGTGCTGATGATGTCCTGAAAATGCACTGGGCCGGGGCTAGCTGGGTTCCAATTCTGCCCAGTGGCCTGTCAGCCCTCCAAGGCCAGGCACCGGTGCAGGTGCGCAATGGCGTGATGGCGATGCGGATTGTTGCTGCTGGGACCAATCATTCCGAGCCAGAAACTGCCATCCCCTTGAAAGACCAGGACGGGCTTTGCGCCTCCCTTGCCATGGCAATCAAGCAAGGACATGCAGAGCTTTTCAGCCACCTCCGGTCCCTTGGGGCGCTGGCGCAGGCGACGCAGCAAAGGATCCACCTGCGAGAAGGAGACAAAACAGGCGCGGTCCGAGTCGGTAATCAGGATCAGACCATCCAGCCACTGCACTTCCTGAAGCAGCTCTTCGATGCGGGGCAGCAGCTTCGGCAGCGGAAACGCCAAACCGGAACCTCCCCCTTCATCTTCTCTTCAACTTTCCTAGATCAACGGCGGGGGGTGTCGCAAGCGACACAGGCAAAGATTCATGCGCTGAGGATCAAGGCCCCCATCTGTCCGGCCACCAGCGAGCGGTGGGTCGCTTCAGAAAAACCCGCCTGCCGTGCCAGCCGCTCCTGTTCAGGCCCCGCAGGAAAGCGCTCCAAACTCTTTTCCAGGTAGGCGTACTCCTCCCGTAACCCCACAGAGGCGGCAGCGGGCACCACGAAGCGACGCAGATAGAAGCGTTGAAAGGCGGCAGCCGCTCCGCTTTGGGGGAGACGGTTGAAATCCAGCACCCCGGCGCGCCCGCCGGGCTTCAGCAACCGGTGCAATTCATTCAGCCCCTGCAGGGGGTCCGCCAGATTGCGCAAGCCGTAAGCCATCACGGCACCATCAGCGCAGGCACTGGGCAAGCCTGTTTGCAGAGCATCCCCCTGCTGGAAGGTCACCGGCAACCAGGGCTGCTGACGCTGACGCTGGCGAGCCCGCTCCAGGGGAGCGGCGGCGGCATCCAGACCGGTCACCGCACCAGCGGGGCGAACACAGCGCCCCAGCTCCAAGGCCAGATCCCCAGTGCCGCAGCACAGATCAAGCCAATGCTCTCCTGCCACCGGCTTAAGGGCGCGCACCAACTGACGTTTCCACTGACGATGCAACCCGAAACTGAGCACATCGTTGAGGCGGTCATAGCGGGGAGCCACAGCGTCAAACAGCTGTTCCACCGCCGCGGGGTCACCAGGCTTCATGGACGGATCGTCAGGCCACGGGAGAGAAGATCTTGCTTGATCTGTTCCACGGTGAGAACACCGTCGTGCAGCAACGAGGCCAGCAAAGCGGCGGAGGCATGGCCTCCCTCGGGACCCACGTCCAACGCCTCAGCGATGTGATCCATGCAGCCCGCGCCACCGGAGGCGATCACCGGAATGGGGACCGCATCGGCCACGGCCCGGGTCAGAGCGAGGTCGTATCCAGCCTGGGTGCCATCACCATCCATCGAGGTGAGCAGGATCTCTCCAGCCCCAAGGCCGGCCACCCGCTGGGCCCACTCCACAACATCGAGACCAGTGTTCTCGCGACCTCCCTTCACGTAGACGTCCCAGCCGCCGGCATCGCGCCGACGGGCATCAATGGCCACAACGATGCACTGGCAGCCGAACTGATCGGCCCCCTCCCGCACAAGCTCAGGCCGCCGCACCGCCGAGGAGTTGAGACTCACCTTGTCGGCACCGGCCCGCAACAACTCGGTGATTCCCTCAACGGTGCTGATGCCACCGCCCACCGTGAAGGGAATCGTGACCGATTCAGCTGTTCTACGCACCATGTCGACAAGGGTGCCGCGCCCCTCATGACTGGCTGCGATGTCGAGGAAAACGAGTTCATCCGCCCCTGCACGGCTGTAACGACAAGCCAGCTCCACTGGATCACCGGCATCACGCAGGCCAACGAAATTGACACCTTTCACCACCCGTCCACGGGCGACATCCAGGCAGGGAATCAGACGCAGAGCAACCATCGATTCGGCGCAAAAGCGACTGTTAAGGTTGCGCCACTCTCCAAGCCTCGCAGGCTATGTCCCAGGCTGACGCCATCTCGATCGGCTCCAAGGTTCGCGTAACCCGCGTTAGGGATCGCATTCCCCAGGCCATGGTTGAGCTTCTGAAGAATGATGCCAACGGCACGGTGAAGGATTTCCGCACCGTCGACGGCAAAGGAATCGGTGTCGTTGTTGAGCTCAGCGATGGCTCAACCAGCTGGTTCTTCGAAGACGAAATCGCCGCAGCCTGAGGACTGTCTCTGTGAGCGACGCGCGTCAGCTGCTTGGGATGAAAGGTGCCTCGGGCACCACCAACATCTGGAAGCTGCGGCTGCAGCTGATGAAACCGGTCACCTGGATCCCCTTGATCTGGGGGGTGATCTGTGGGGCAGCAGCCAGCGGTAACTACGAGTGGCGTATTGACCACGTGCTCGCAGCCTTTGCCTGCATGTTGATGAGCGGCCCCTTGCTGGCAGGTTTCACCCAGACCATCAACGACTACTACGACCGCGAGATCGACGCGATCAACGAGCCCTACCGGCCGATCCCCTCGGGAGCGATTCCCTTGGGTCAGGTCAAGCTGCAGATCTGGGTGCTGCTCCTCGCTGGTTTAGGCGTGTCCTACGGACTCGACCGATGGGCGGGACACACCACTCCTGTGGTCTTTTTGCTGGCGTTGGGTGGCTCCTTTGTGAGCTACATCTATTCAGCACCGCCACTGAAGCTTAAGCAGAACGGTTGGCTGGGCAACTACGCCCTCGGTGCGAGCTACATCGCTTTGCCCTGGTGGGCCGGCCAGGCCCTATTTGGCCAGCTCACCTGGGGCACAGCACTGCTCACCCTGGCCTACAGCCTCGCGGGTCTCGGGATTGCTGTAGTGAACGACTTCAAAAGCGTTGAAGGCGACCGTGAACTCGGACTTCAGTCGTTGCCAGTGGTGTTTGGCATCGAGCGAGCCAGCTGGATCAGCGCCGGAATGATTGATGTTTTTCAGCTGGCGATGGTTGCCGTCTTGATCGGGATCGGCCAGCATTTTGCAGCGGTTCTGCTGGTGCTGTTGATCGTTCCTCAGATCACCTTCCAGGACATCTGGTTGTTGAGAGACCCCGTGGCCTTTGACGTCAAATATCAGGCCAGTGCCCAGCCCTTCCTTGTTCTTGGCATGCTGGTGACCGCTCTGGCTGTGGGCCACAGCCCCTTGACCCAGGTGATGTGAAGCGTTCCCGCCTGCACTGGGCTCTGATCACCGGCACAGCAGCTGCGGTGGGTGTGGGAGCTGCCTTGGGCATGCGCGCTTTGACAGAGCTGGTGGACGCCACGCTTCCGGATGCCCGAGTGATTGCCAGCTTCAATCGGCCGGGAACGATCACCCTGCTCTCCACCAATGGCAAGGTGATTCAGAAGCTGGGGCCAGCAACGCGAGAAAAGGTGAAGCCCGGTGCGATGCCGCCAACGGTGGCTGAGGCTTTCATTGCAGCCGAAGACCGGCGTTTTTATCAACACGACGGTGTGGATGGCTGGGGCATCGCCAGGGCCATCGTCACCAACGTCCGCCAGGGTTCTGTTCGGGAAGGGGCCAGCACCATCACCCAGCAGCTGGCTCGAACCGTCTTTTTGAGCCAAGACCGCACAATCACCCGCAAACTCAAGGAAGCGGCTCTGGCCATGAAGCTGGAGCGCCAGCTGAGCAAGCAGCAGATCCTCGAGCAGTACCTCAACTACGTCTACCTGGGGTCTGGCGCCTATGGCATAGCCGATGCGGCCTGGATCTACTTCTCCAAAACCCCAGAGCAGCTCACGGTTCCTGAAGCAGCCATGATCGCTGGGCTGCCGCCTGCGCCATCGATTTATTCACCCCTGGTGAACCCAGATCTGGCCAAGGAGCAGCGTTCGATTGTTCTGGATCGCATGGCCCAGGCCGGGTTTATCTCCACCAGCGAGGCGGATCGTGTTCGCAACAGCCCCCTTGACCTAAAGCCAGCAACACCCAAGTACTTCAACAGTTCAGCGCCTTACTTCACAACCTGGATTGCCCAGGAGCTACCCAAGTTCTTGACGCCCGAACAACTGGAAGTGGGCGGGGTCAAGGTGCGCACCAGCCTGAATCTCGACTGGCAAAAGAAAGCTCAGCAAGTGATTCGGGCCAATGCCCCCTTCGACACAGAAGGCGCGATGGTTTCGATCGATCCCGGCAACGGACTGGTGCGGGTGATGGTGGGGGGCAAGGATTTCTCCAAGAGTCAGTTCAACCGCACCATCCTGGCGTTGCGTTCTCCGGGCTCCACCTTCAAGCTTTTTCCCTACGCAGCGGCCATTGATCGGGGCATGAAACCCGAGACCAAGGTGTTTGATGCGAAGCGTTGCTGGAATGGCTACTGCCCTAAAAACTTTGGCGATAAGTACTACGGCAACATCTCCCTTGCCGATGCCCTGAAGAATTCACTCAACACGGTGGCGGTCCAACTGCAAGACATCGTTGGATTTGAAGCCGTCATTGACATTGCCAACAACTTCAACATCGGCACCGAGCGACCTCTCGGCAAGTACTACCCCATGGCCATCGGGGCCTACGAACAAACCATCCTCGACATGACTGCGGCCTATGCAGGAATGACCAATCGCGGAGTGTTCTTCACACCAAGCCCCATTGAAGAAATTCGTGGGCCCAAGAATGAATTGATTTGGAGCCGGCGACTGAGCGACAACCGAGGCAAGCGGGCGATTGATAGTGATGTGGCAGACACCATGAACTGGATGCTGCAACGGGTGGTGACCGGAGGCACCGGCATCGCCGCAAAACTCGACGATCGCCAGGTGGCTGGAAAGACGGGAACGTCAGAAAACACCCGTGACCTCTGGTTCATCGGCTCGATTCCTCAGCTCACAACGGGCGTCTGGTTCGGATACGACGATGACCGCGCCACCAAGAGCACCAGCGGCGAGGCCGCATGGGCTTGGAAGCAATTCATGCTTCAAATCAAGGACGAGATCCCTGTCCGCGCCTTCCCCGACAAACCAAAGACGAAGCGAAAAGTGCGTTTGGCTGTCGATCCGAAAACGATTGCCAAGCCACCGAAAACCAAACCGGAGCAGAAGCAGAATGGCAACGGCGAGCCTGATGCAGCTCAACCAACGGTTGAGACAGACCTGCCCGCTCTCACCCCCATCGCACATCCTGCTCGCCAGACGCCCTATCTCTGGAGAAACAACACGCCAGACCGCAACGTTGATCGCCAAGGACGTCGCTGGACCCGAGATTGAGCCGAGGCTCTAGACCCGCTGAAGCACAGCCGAGTAGAACCCGTCCCCCCCCCCGGATTGATCCGGCCAGCGCTGGCTCTCCTCCTCCAAACGCATCGTTGGGTGGCGCTTCAACAAAGCCTGGATCTGTGCCTGATTTTCATCGGGATGAATGGTGCAGGTGGCATACACCAACGATCCTCCGGGAGCCAACAACGGCAGAAGCCCATCCAAAATGGCCCGTTGTTGGGGCAAAAGTCCACGAATGGATTGCGGCGTCACCCGCCAACGGGCATCGGGGTGACGGGCAAGGGTTCCAAGCCCCGAACAAGGGGCATCGATCAAAATCCGCTGGAAGGATTCACGCCATTGAGGGCGCTGCTCCAAGAGATTGACAGCATCCGCTGCCAGAGCATTGATGGAGGCGAGGCCCAACCGGGCAGCATTCGCCGCAACGCGCTTGAGCCGTCCGGCTGAACGGTCCACAGCCCAGATCTCCGCCTGATCCCCCACCAACTCCGCCAAATGGGTGGCTTTCCCCCCCGGCGCAGCGCAAGCATCCAGTATGCGATCTCCTGGCTTGGGGTCGAGCAGAGGTGCAATCCATTGCGCCGAGCAATCCTGCACACACCAATGGCCATCTGCATAGCCGGGCCAGTGGCGCAGATCGCCGCTATGCCCAGAGATGCGCAGGCCATCAGGACAATCAACGATGGGCTCACTGTTGATGCCAGCCGCGGCCAGATCCTGCTGCACCTGCGAAGGGCTCGATCGCAACCGATTCACCCGCAAATCCAGGTCCGGCACACGGTTGCAGGCGCTCGCCACCGCCGCGGCCCCCTCCGCCCCGCGCCACTCGATCAACAACTGAGTGAACCAATCCGGCAAGGAATGGGCCTGGGCCAGCTGGGCCGCCAGATCGTTGGGCAGCTGCAGGGTTTCGCCGGCCTCCCGCGCCCGCAGCGCTGCCCGAAGAACCCCATTCACCACAGGGGCCAGCCGGGTCAATCCCTTGCTGGCTTTGGCCAACTCCACAGCGGTGTTCACCGCTGCTGAATCTGGAATCCGCTCCATCAACAGCAGTTGATAGAGACCCACATGCAACAGCCAGCGCAGCTTGGGCGGTTGCTTCGCGGCCGGCACCTTGCCCAACCGATCCAGCCAGGCATCGAGAGTGTGCCGTTGGCGGATGGCGCCATAGGCCAGCTCGGTCACCAAGCCTCGATCGGAAGGCTTGAGGTCACGCTCCCGCAGCACCCGCTCCAGTGCCACATCGGCGTAGGCCCCAGCCGCAACCGCCTGCAACACATCCCAGGCAAGACGGCGCGGCAGCAGCCCAATCGGAGCCGAATCAGACAAGAGCACCACGCATCAATCCCCAGCATGGGCGTCCGGGTGCCAGAGGAACTGACGCAGCGGCAAGCATCCTTCCGTATCCACCGGGATGCCCTCTGCCAGGAGAAGATCCCGCTGGATCCAGTCACTGCCCTCACGGCTGAGGCTCATCGAAATCCGCCCGTGAGCGTTCACCACACGGTGCCAAGGGACAGGGGACGGGAGCTTGAGACGCCGCAACGCCCAACCCACCTGACGCGCACAACCAAAGGCACCGATCAACTCAGCGATCTGGCCGTAGGTCGCCAACCGACCATGGGGGATGCGTTCCACCTCACTCCAGACACGCTGATCAAACGTGCCGCCGGAGACGTACGGTTCAACGGAGGGATCCTTAGGCGGGATCTGGATGGCGACAGAAGCGCTGACTGCTTGATTGTCGTTCCAGGCCCCTAAGCATGGGAGACCCCAATTTGTTGCTCTCACTCGATTGATCGCCCATGCCCCTGCTGCCGCGACGGTTTGAGCGGCTGAAATCCGTGCTGAACCACCGCATGGCAGATCTCACGGTGCTGCTCGAACACGTTGAGAAACCCCACAACCTCTCCGCCATCCTGCGCAGCTGCGACGCCGTCGGGGCACTGGAAGCCCACGCGGTGAGTTTCGACGGGCGGCCACGCACCTTCAACAGCACGGCCCAGGGCAGCCAGAAATGGGTGCCACTGCACGACCATCCCGATACCGAAACAGCCATCCGCCAGCTCAAAGCAAAAGGGTTCCGCCTCTACGGAACCCATCTTGGAGTGAATGCCAAGGACTACCGGGAGTGTGACTTCACCGGACCCACCGCCTTCGTACTCGGGGCCGAGAAATGGGGGCTAACCGATCAGGCCCGGGATCTGATGGATGAAGCGATCTTCATCCCCATGCGCGGCATGGTGCAGTCCCTGAACGTGTCGGTCGCCACCGCAACCCTGTTGTTTGAGGCGCTGCGCCAACGCCAGGTGGCCGGCCTGGCCCCAACCCAGGGAGAAGGCCTGAAGCCAGAGCAATACCAGCAGTTGCTGCTTGAGTGGTCCTACCCCGAGGTGGCTCGCTGGTGCCAGGAGCAGCAACGGCCTTACCCCGCCTTGAGTGAGGAGGGAGAGCTGATGGAGGAGTTACCGCGAACTGTGAAGCTACGATGCTGATCCGACGGAAGACTTGTATCTCGGCGAACCCTGGGCCATAACCAAAGCAGCGGATTGTCAGCAATGGACAACAAACAGCTGCACCAGTACGCGGTCACCTATCACTGCGGCAACGAGTGGGGCGAAGAAATGCTCCAGTCCGACGATCTCACCCATGCCGTGGAAGCGGCCCACGCCATCTTCCCCAGCTCCTGCCGGATTTCGATCCGTGAGGTGAAGGCACCGAAACCAGCCTGAGATCAACGCTGTCGCCGCGGCACCCCAGGCAACTGAACCGCGGCGATCAAAACCGCCGTCTCCAACAGCAGATTGCGGCTAACCAGCACCACCACCAGCACCAAGGTGGTGGCCAGGATCCGCTCGAGCAAGGCGATCACGTCATCGGTGCTGTCGCAGCTCTTTTTCCAGAGCAACGCGGCCACGCTCAGCAACATCAAGCTGATCCACCAGGCCATCAAACCCGTGCTGATGGGTTCAGTCTGACGCGGGCCGGGCTTCTGTGCCGCTCACCCAGGCCTCGATGCCTTCCCCAAGGAAGGACAGCCCCAGCACCAAAACAAACATCGCCAGGCCAGGGAAGAGCGCCGTCCACCACACCCCAGTGGGCACTGCGGCCAGCGCCAGATTGAGATCACCACCCCATTCGGGAACAGTCTCCGGCAGGCCCAGACCGAGAAATCCCAGTCCCCCCAGCACCAACACCGCGTCGGCGGCATTGAGGGTGAGCAGCACTGGCACTGAGGTGATCACATTGCGGAACAAGTAGCGCCGCAGTATCCAGAGCGGCCCCGCCCCCAGGCTCTGGGCGGCCTCCACAAACAGCTCACTCTTCACCTGTGCGGTTTGGTTGCGCACCACGCGGAAATACTGCGGCACGTACACCACGCAAAGGGCTGCGGCGGCATTGGGGATGCCCTTGCCCAGCAGAAAGGCCAACACCACCGAAAGCAACAACACCGGCAGCGTGTAGAGCGTGTCCATCAGCAGCACCATCAGGCGATCGACAGCACCGCCGAAATAACCACTCACCATGCCCAGGGGCACACCCACCAGCAGGGCCAAACCCACCGCCAGCAACACCACCTGAAGCGCCACTCCACTGCCTGCCATGGTGCGCACACACACATCCCGGCCGAGCCGGTCGGTGCCACACCAATGGGTCCAGCTGGGACCGGAGTAGATCGGGTTTTCCAGGCCAGCATTGGCGTCCGGAAGGATGCCAGCACCCACCAACAACGGCGTTATCAAAGCCACCAGCAGGTAGATCCCCACGATCACCAGACCCCAGCGAGCCATGTGGGTGGAGAGGCTGCGGGTCACGAGCAAGTTGGCCTCGGGCAGATGCATTGTCTCCCGAACCGAGGAAGAATGAAGGAATGGCGTCCCGCTACCACTGGCGACAACGGCTTCTCGGCAGTCTCCAAGGCCAGCTCCAACTGGCCACTTATTTGGTGGTCTTCCTCGGATTCACAGGGGCCTCCTCGGTGGGGCTGTTGATCGGTCAGCGCAATCTGCTGGCCAACGACCAGCAGTTGGCCAGCCAAAGCATCGCGCTCTGCGACAAAGCCATCACGGATATTTAGGACGATCGAGCCCATCTTGAACAGGAATTGCTGTTCCACTCCAGCCCAAACACCAGCCTCTGGATCGAAGACAAAAAAGGCGATTAGCTCCCACCACCATCATTGAGCTTGAGCACCGCCATGAAGGCCTCCTGCGGCACATCCACCTTGCCCATGGCCTTCATTCGTTTCTTGCCCTTGGCCTGCTTCTTCAGCAGTTTCTTCTTCCTGGAGATATCGCCGCCGTAGCACTTAGCGAGCACGTCTTTGCGGATGGCACTGATGCTGGTGGAGGCAATGATTCGGCTACCGATCGAAGCCTGAATCGGAATCTTGAACTGCTGGCGGGGAATCAGTTCCTTGAGTTTCTCCACCAAGGCCTTGCCCACGTTGTAAGCCTTGTCTTGGTGGACGATCGTGGTGAGGGCATCGGCCCGCTCGCCATTGATCAACACATCGAGACGCACCAACTGGTTCTTGCGGTAGCCGATCAGGCTGTATTCCATCGAGGCATAGCCCTGGGTGCGCGTCTTCATCTGATCGAAGAAGTCGGTCACCACTTCCGCCAGTGGTAATTCATAGATCAACGTCACCCGATCGGTGGTGATGTATTTCATGTCGATGTAATCGCCACGCCGTTCCTGGCAGAGGCCCATCAGTGCGCCGTTGTATTCATTCGGTGCATAGATCTCCATCTTCACGTAGGGCTCTTCGATTGACTCGCGCTTCTGCGGATCGGGAAGTGTGGCGGGGTTGTCAACCATCACTTCGGAGCCATCGATCATGTTCACCTTGTAGATCACCGATGGCGCGGTGACTATCAGATCAAGGTCGTACTCCCGCTCCAACCGCTCCTGCACGATCTCCATGTGCAGCAAGCCGAGGAAGCCGCAGCGGAAACCGAAGCCCATGGCGCTGCTGGTTTCCGGCTCGTACTTCAGCGCCGCATCCGAAAGCTGCAGTTTGTCGAGAGCATCACGCAGGTCCGGGTACTGATCAGCCTCCGTGGGGAACAGGCCGCAGAACACCATTGGCTTGGCCTCGGTGTAACCCGGCAAAGCCTCATCCGCCGGCGCATTCACCAAGGTGATGGTGTCGCCGACGCGGGCATCAGCCACGGCCTTGATCGACGCCGCGAGATAGCCCACCTCTCCGGCGTGCAGCTCATCCACCTTCTTCTGATCCGGCGCCATGATCCCGATCTCATCGAGCTCATAGGTCTTCTTGCTGGCCATCAACAGCACTTTGTCTTTGCAGCTGATCCGGCCGCTCATCACCCGGAAATAAACGATCACTCCCCGGTAGGGGTCGTAATACGAATCGAAGATCAGCGCCTTGGTGGGCTCCTCCACTGCATCCTTCGGCGGAGGCACCCGGTCCACCACGGCCTGCAGAATTTCAGGCACTCCCATTCCGGTCTTGGCCGAACAAGGAATGGCGTTATCGCAATCGAGGCCGATGATCGCCTCGACCTCTTCCTTGATCCGGTCGGGATCCGCACCAGGCAGATCGATCTTGTTGAGCACCGGGATGATCTCGAGATCGTTGTCCAGCGCCAGGTAGACGTTTGCCAAGGTCTGTGCCTCCACCCCCTGGCTGGCATCCACCACCAGCAGCGCCCCTTCACAGGCCTGAAGGCTGCGGCTCACCTCATAGGAGAAGTCGACGTGGCCAGGGGTGTCGATCAGGTTGAGGACGTACTCCTCGCCATCGGCCGCCGTGTAGTTCATCCGAGCGGCCTGGAGCTTGATCGTGATCCCCCGCTCCCGCTCCAGATCCATGTTGTCCAGGAACTGCTCCTGCATGTCCCGGTTGGCCACGGTTCCCGTGTCCTGCAGCAAGCGGTCGGCCAGGGTCGACTTGCCGTGGTCGATGTGGGCAATGATGCAGAAGTTGCGGATCCGTGAGACGGGGGCGTCGGTCATGCAGCGGCGGAATCCCGTCTCGGGTCCAGAAAGCGTCGTTGCCACAATCCTAAGGAGCGGCACCAGTGCTGATGAGCAATCCCTGGACCCTGTTGCTGCTGGCGATCAGCGCTGAGGTGATCGGCACCTCCTGCCTGCGCTTGTCGGAAGGCATGACCAGACCGCTTCCCACCCTGCTGGTGTTCAGCGCCTATGCCCTTGCAATGGCACTGCTCTCCAAGGTGGTGCTCAGCATCCCTTTAGGAATCACCTACGCCCTCTGGAGCGGCATCGGCACCGTGGTGATCGTGCTGGTGGGGCGCTTCGCCTACAGCCAGATGCTGCAGCCTGCGCAGTTGATCGGTATCGGCCTGATCACCGCTGGTGTGGTGTTGGTGAATCTGGGGAAATGAGCCTCAGACGGTAAGCCCCAGCAAGGCATCACTGCGCTCCCGCATCCGCTGCAGCGCCTGCGGATCCTGCTGAGGGTCTTCATGGATGCTGGGCAACAGGGCTTGCAGCCGCTGCTGCCAGGCTTCGCTGTCGAGCCGTTGCTTGAAGCAGCGCTGCAGCACCTCCAACATAATCGTCACCGCCGTGCTCGCTCCTGGGGAGGCCCCCAGCAGCGCTGCCAAGGAGCCATCGCCGGACGCCACCACTTCCGTTCCCAGCTGCAGCCGTCCGCCCTGCTTGCTGCGTTTGATGATCTGCACCCGCTGGCCTGCCACCGAGAGGGTCCAGTCTTCGGCGCGGGCGGTGGGCATGAACTGCTGCAGCGCCTCATGCCGCTCCGCAGGGCTCTGGCGCAGCTGATTGATCAGGTACTGCACCAGCTCAAAGTTGGTGGCACCCACCTGAAGCATCGGCACCAGATTGGTGGCACGCACGGAAGCGGGCAGATCCAGCAGGGAGCCCTGCTTGAGGAACTTGCTGCTGAAGCCGGCAAACGGGCCGAACAACAGCGAACGCTTGCCATCAATCCAGCGGGTGTCGAGGTGGGGCACCGACATCGGTGGAGCCCCCACCGCCGCCTTGCCGTAGACCTTGGCCCGCTGACGATCGGCCAGCTGCGCGTCACCACAAACCAACCAGAGGCCACTCACTGGGAAGCCAGCGAAATCAGCCGCCTCTGGGATCCCGGAACGTTGCAGCAGCGGCAGGGCACCACCACCGGCACCGAGGAAAACAAAAGGAGTCCGCACTTCTTTTTTGCCCGAGGGCCCCTTGAACACCACGCGCCAGTCAGCCTCAGTCATGTCGCTGCGGCGAAGACGTTTGAGGTCGTGCACCTGAGTGCCGTACTCAACAGTGAGCGCTCCGCTCTGCTGCAAGGGCATCAGGTAGGCCCTGGTGAGGGTGCCGAAATCAACGTCCGTGCCTCGATCAATGCGCGTGGCCGCCACCGGCTGCTTGAGATCGCGCCCCGCCATCACCAGGGGCATCCATTCGGTGAGCTCGCTTTGGTCTTCGCTCCAGCGCATCCGGGCAAAGGCCGGCAGCTCCTTCAGCTGGCTGAAGCGCTGCCGCAGAAAGGCAATGTTCTCCGGCGTCCACACAGCGCTGATGTGGGCCGCCTGGTGGAGAAAGCTGCTGGTGACGAGGTCGCCCCGCTCCCGCAACGACCCCCAGAACTCGAGGCTGCGTTCAAACGAAACATTGATGGCCACCGCTTTGGCCGTCGCCACCGTTCCATCCGCCTGAATCGGGGTGTAATTCAGCTCGCAGTTGGCGGCATGACCGGTGCCGGCATTGTTCACCGCAGCGCTGCTCTCGAGAGCAGGCGCTTCGAGGCGCTCCACCAGAAGAATCCGCAGCTGCGGGTCGAGTTCATGCAGCAGCGCCGCCAGGGTGGCGCTCATGATTCCAGCGCCCACCAGCACGGCGTCGTAGCGGGCCTCTGGGTTGAACGAACCGTCGTGCTGCACCGGAGCTGGAGGGTTAACCGCTCTCGTCACCCTATGGGGCCACTCCGTAACCTTGATGCCTTGATCTCTGGTTCATCCCCATGAGCACTGAAACCATGGCCCTCACGCTTGAGAACGTGGAAAAGGTGCTGGATGAGCTGCGCCCCTTCCTGATGGCCGACGGCGGCAACGTTGAAGTGGTGGAACTGGACGGCCCGATCGTGAAGGTGCGCCTGCAGGGCGCCTGCGGCAGCTGCCCCAGCAGCACGATGACCTTGAAGATGGGCATCGAACGCAAGATGCGTGAATCGATTCCGGAAGTGAGCGAAGTGGTGCAGGTGCTTTGAAGCGCTTCTTCGTCTACGGGACACTGAAAAGTAACGGCAGCGCACATCACTTGTTGAAGGGCGCCAAACGCGATCGCGACGGCATCGTCGATGGCTTCATCGAAATCGAGATCTGGGCTACCCGATGCTGCAGCGGGGCAACGGGTCCATCTCAGGAGAGGTGTATCGGGTGCCCGACTCTTGCTGGCCCGCCTTAGATGATTGGGAGGAAGTACCTGATGTGTACCAACGCAGCAGCGCGACCCTTCGGGATGGCCGCAGCGAGTGGCTCTACGAAGCAGCTCCAAGAATTAATTAATCGCAGAAAATAAAATCAACAAAGCGAAATTTTTCGCACTGCACATTTACAGAAAATAAAATAATCATGCTTTAGACCATTGGGGTGCCTAGCGAGGCAAGCCCATGCAGGCAGCGCCCAAGCCAATCAACGAAGCAGCCAGGCTGAGATCGCTCAGTGAATATCGAATCCTGGGAACAAAGCCTGAGAGAGCCTTTGACAACATCACCCGGATGGCCTCAGAGATTTGCCAATCTCCGATCGCCCTGATCTCCCTGGTGGATGAAAAGCGTCAGTGGTTCAAATCGAAGGTGGGCCTTGAGGCCAGCGAAACCGACCGAGACATCTCCTTTTGCGCCCATACGATCCTCGATTCCAAGCCTCTGGTGGTGGAGGACGCGCTGTTTCATGAGAAATTCCGCGACAACCCCCTCGTGCAGGAAGCACCCCACATCCGGCTCTATGCAGGCTTCCCCCTGAAAACCGACATCAATCACCGCATTGGAACGCTTTGCGTGATTGATCGGATTCCCAAATCACTCACCAATTCGCAATACAAGGTGATGGAAGGCCTGGCGGAACAGGCCACCACTCTTTTGGAACTCAGACGCCGATCCTTGGCCCTGATGGATGAGTTCTGTCAGATGCATCACGCTCAAGGCTTGGTCACCACTTGCAGTTACTGCAAATCCATCCGCGACAGGGAAGGGTTCTGGCAACCCATCGAACGATTCCTAATGCAGCACAGCACGCTGAATTTCAGCCATGGCATCTGTCCCGAATGCATGAACGAGCACTTTCCCGACGTGCAAAGCAGTCGAGCGGAGTCGTCAAACAATCACGTTTGAGCCAATTGGAGCTGGGCGATGGACATTGGCAATCGGTAACACCGCGAACACTTGACATCGTTAGAAAATACAAGGTAGTTCCAGTAACGCGTCATGCGAATTGCAGATTTTCTGTATCGCAAGCTCGGGCTGAATATCTTCAAGGCCGCGCCACACCTGAGAATACAAACACCTGAGATTCCAACCCCCTCCAAGGTTGAGCCGGAGCCTTTAGAGCCACCAACCCCTATCAACGCATCCATCGATGTAATTCACATCGGCCCCAGGGGTGGTCGCTACAAAGTTGACGCCAAAGGACGCAAGATTTACCTCAAGGCAAGCTGAAGCAAGTCGACCCACAGATTGGGAAGCAAACTGAGTTCAAATGCTGATAAATTGGGTTCGGTATTAAACACAACCACCCTCAATTCAGCCTGCACGACAAGTTTGATCCAGGTCGGGAGATTGAGGTGAACGCTGGTCCTGCTTGCCCCATCCGGTTTGGCTTACCGGAAAACCAAACTGAATCGCTCACCGATCAATACCTGACGGCAGCGGAGATCGAATGGCGACGTTGGTCTGGATGGCAGATGGAACGAACAGCGGAAAAACAGTTCAAAAAAAAGTGGGCCTGACACAGGGCTGGGGCAGGCGCTATGGCATGGTTCGGTGATCTGTAGAACCATGTGTTCAACCATTCGCCCTTGCTGAACCGGCATCGCCCCCAGGCCAGTCAGATCGGTGAATTGACGCTACGCCGTGCCACAGCGCATCCAGGCCAGCAGAACGCTCTGGTCGGTCACAGCGTCAGATCAGGCGCCTTCGAAGGGTTGGCCGTTGCCGGAGAAGGCCATGCCGGGGTCCAACGGTTTGACCCAGCTCTCAAGCGATCACGCAGCCGACTCACCGTTTAACGCCTCGCTGCGACCCGATGGCACTGCCAACGTGGTGGCACCCATCTTTCGGCTCACGCCAGTGCCGTGACCATGCGCGACCTCTGCCCTGCCCTGCAGAACAAGACGTACTTCAACTACGGCGGCCAAGGGCCATTGCCCAGCCCATCCCTGGAGGCGATCACAGCGAGCTGGGCGCGCATTCAGGAGTTAGGGCCGTTCACGGCGGATGTTTGGCCCTACATCGCCAAGGAGGTGAACAGCACACGCCGCCTTCTGGCCCAGTCCTGCGGCGTTCCGCCCCATCGTCTTGCCCTCACCGAGAACGTCACCAGCGGCTGCGTGCTGCCGCTTTGGGGACTTCCCTTTGCCAAAAGGGATCGGCTGCTGATAGGCGACTGCGAACACCCCGGTGTGGTGAGTGCCTGCGTTGAACTGGCGCGGCGCAAGAACCTCGCCATCGACGTGCTGCCGGTGAAGCATCTGCGGGGGCATCAAGCCCAGTGCGACGCCGCGGTGGTTGAGGCCATTGCCCAGACCCTCACCCCTCGCACACGTCTTGTGGTGCTGAGCCATCTGCTCTGGAATACAGGCCAGGTGATGCCAATTGGCGCCGTCGCACATCAACTCAACCAACATCCCCAACAGCCCTTTCTGCTGGTGGACGCCGCCCAAAGCTTCGGACAGATCCCCGTTGAAGAGGCCGCTGCCGCGGCCGACATCTACGCCTTCACCGGGCACAAGTGGGCCTGCGGCCCCGAAGGACTGGGGGGCGTGACGCTTTCCGAGCGTGTGTTGGATGAGGCCGCTCCAACCGTGATCGGCTGGCGCAGCCTGCGCGATGAAAGCAAGGCCGACCTAGATGGGAGCGATCTGTTTCACCACGACAGCCGCCGCTTTGAAGTGGCCACCAGCTGCGTACCCCTGATGGCCGGCCTGCGCAGCTCACTGCAACTGCTGGAGAACGAGGGATCAGCCCCACAACGCTGGGACCGCATTCAAAACCTAAGCAGCAAGCTCTGGCAGGCACTCCAGGGGCTAGCGAGCGTCACCCCTCTGCTTGATGTGGCACCCACCACCGGACTGGTGAGCTTTCAGATCAACGGCGATGTGCCACCTGCTGAGCATGTGAAGCAGTTGGGCGCTCAAGGCCTGTGGATTCGCGATCTGGCGGACCCCAGTTGCTTGAGGGCCTGCACCCACATCAGCACCACAGACGACGACATCAACGCCCTGGTGGCAGCGATCAGCACCCTTTGATCGGTTCAGATCAACCGCGTCAAAGCAGCTTGCTTCAAAACAACCTCAAACGCAGGACGCGTTCCGCTTCCTCGCGATCGTCGAAGTGCACCTTTTCGGTGCCGAGAATCTGGTAGTCCTCGTGCCCTTTACCGGCCACCAGCACCAGATCATTCGGCTCAGCTTCGGCAATGGCTGAAGCAATCGCCTTGGCTCGGTCACCCTCCACCAGCAGATCGGTACCGGCAGGAATCCCGGCAACCACGTCATCGAGGATCTGCTGAGGGTCCTCGGTGCGAGGGTTGTCGGAGGTGACCACCACACGGTCAGCCAGACGTGCCGCAATCTCCGCCATCTGCGGACGCTTGCCCCGATCCCGATCACCACCACAACCGAACACACAGATCAGCCGCCCTGTGCAGAACGGACGCGCTGCTGAAAGAGCGTTCCTCAAGCCATCAGGCGTGTGGGCGTAATCCACCAGCACCGGAGGCAAATTCGCTGCATCCAAACCGTTCACAATCACCCGCTCCATCCGGCCCGGCACGCCACCGAAACGGCCGATGGCCTCCAGCAGTACTGGCAAGGGCAACTGCTGCTGAAGCAGCACCCCCACTGCCTGCAGCAGGTTCATCAAATTGAAGCGACCCAACAAGGGCGAACGAAAACGGCCCTCACCAACAGGGCTGATCAAGCGACCTTCCACCCCAGCGGCCGTCATCTGCAGGTCGCTCATTTGCAACTCCGCCGATGGATCCTCAAGGGAGCTGCGCCAACAGGCGGCGCCGAGCCGTTCGGCCAACCGCGCCCCCCAGGGGTCATCACTGTTGACCACCGATCGCGCATCACCTTCCAACAAAAGAGGATCCGCAAACAGCGACGCCTTGGCCTCGAAGTAGTCCTCCATTGAGACGTGGTAATCGAGGTGGTCCTGGGTGAGGTTGGTGAACACGGCTCCCGCGAAGCGACAGCCAGCCACGCGCTGCTGCGCCAGGGCGTGGGAACTCACTTCCATCGCGGCCAGGCCGCAGCCGGCGGAGGCCGCCTCGGCAAGTTGCCCCTGCAGGAGATCGGCAAAGGCCGTGGTGTGGGTGGCCGTGATGCTGTGGCCCGGCCAGCGGTTCACCAACGTGCCGAACAAGCCCACCGATTGATCTGCTGAAGCGGCCAGATGCTCGATCAAATGGGTGGTGGTGGTTTTGCCATTGGTGCCGGTCACACCAATCAGGGCCATGCGCCTGCAGGGATGGTCCCAGTACGCCGCTGCAATCTCACCGATCCGGCGCGCCACCGGATCTTGGATCACCACCACAGGGTCATCGGCACCTGGCGGTTGTGCAGCAGCAGCTTCAGCTCCAATTACTGCAGCGGCGGCACCGGCCTCAAGGGCTTGAGCCCAAAACGTGCCTCCATCCACCCGTTCGCCGGGAAGTCCGAGAAACAGGGTTCCAGGGCCGACTCGGCGGGAATCGGTGGTGATCGCCTCCAATCCAGGATTCACCAGCCCCGCCGGCACTGCGATGCCTGCATCACTCAACAGGGCATGCAACGCCTGCGTCATCCCGTCTCCCCTCTGCTTGGGGGAGTTTTACGCCGTTCAGAGCGGCGTGGACAGACAGCGTTGCAACCAATTCAACAGTCCCTCATCCGTCAGACGCGGGGAGACCCGGGGAAGCTCAGATCCATCGAGGGCGAGCACGGGGACCTCGAGGTCGTAGCGCGCCTTCAGCTCCTGGGGGGTGCCGGGCGCATCGACATCAATCACCGTCAGCTCGATAGACAGCCCCAAGAGATCGAGGGCACGAAGGCGGGATTCCAAGCCTTCACACAGGCAGCAACCGGCGCGGCTGTACAGGGTGAGCTGCTTCATCAATCGGGCACCGGGTCACAGCCACAGGGGGTGAAGGGATGGCAGCGAAGCAGCCGTTTCACGGTGAGCCAGCCCCCCTTCCAGGGGCCATGCTTCTGGATGGCCTCCAGGCCATAGGCGCTGCAGGTGGGCGTGAAGCGGCAGCGGGGCCCAATCATCGGGGAGATGAAGCGCCGATAAAAGCCAATGCCGGCCAGGAGAACAGCCGCTAGAGCCTGGTTCGATGCCTGTCGCAGCTGGTTCATCGGGCCGACAGATACAGTGGTCGATTCGTGCATCGCGGCAGATGCCTGGGGCTGTTTCGGTTCCAGCATGGCCAACAACCGCACGATCTCTAAACACACCTTCCCACTTATGTCTCGTTACCGCGGCCCTCGCCTGAGGATCACGCGGCGCTTGGGAGACCTCCCCGGTCTCACCCGGAAGGCCGCCAAACGGTCCTATCCCCCCGGTCAGCACGGCCAAGCCCGTCGCAAGCGCTCTGAATACGCGATCCGTCTCGAAGAGAAGCAGAAGCTTCGCTTCAATTACGGTGTCTCCGAGCGTCAGCTCGTGCGCTACGTGAAGAAAGCGCGCGCCCAGGAAGGTTCCACCGGAACCAACCTGCTCAAGCTGCTCGAGAATCGTCTCGACAATGTTTGTTTCCGCCTCGGCTTCGGTCCAACCGTGCCCGGCGCCCGTCAGCTGGTGAACCACGGTCACGTCACCGTGAACGGTCGTGTGACCGACATCGCCAGCTACCAGTGCAAGCCTGGCGATGTGATCGCCATCCGCGAGCGCAAGTGCAGCAAGAAGCTGGCTGAAGGCAACCTCGAGTTCCCTGGTCTGGCCAACGTGCCGAGCCACCTCGAGCTTGACAAGTCCAAGCTGAGCGCCAAGGTCACTGCCCGCTGCGAACGCGAATGGGTTGCCCTAGAAATCAACGAACTGCTGGTGGTGGAGTATTACTCCAGAAAGGTCTGATCCAGATCCGCAGTTCAAACCCCACGATGCGCAACCCTGGATTCAGGGTTGCGTTTTTTTTTGGTTGATCCCCAGGCACTGCAAGCGCTCACCAGCCACGACTGGCTTGGATTAATCCACCCCGTGCTGATGATCCTGTTCGTCTACCCGGTGGTGGGCGCCACGATCCGTCTTGGAATCCTGGCGCGGGAAAAACGATTGAAGATCAACCCGATCGCCGACACGGTGCCGTTGGAGCACGCGCAGCATGGGGCCTGGGTCACCGGCGGGGTGCTGATGGCGGTGCTGATCGGCCTCGGCCACAGCCTCTGGAGCAGCCATCCCCTGGGTCTGGTCGTCACCGGCAGCGCTGTGATGTTCAGCTTCGGACGCCTGCTGGCGAACCGGATGGCCTGGCAGCGCTATCTATGGGCTATCGCCGCTGCGGTCGGCCTGCTTTTGCTGGGGCTGCAACCCTCCGTAGAGCGGTTCAGCGATGTTCCCTGGAGCCCCCTGTTCTGGCAGTCCCATTTCTGGATGGGGATGTTGCTCACCACCCTGTTGCTGAGCTCAACAGCGCTGCAGCCCTTGATTGGTCATTCCGTGAGGGCCAGGCGCATTCACATCAGCAGCAACCTGCTGGTGGCTTTGCTACTGGCCATGCAAGCGATCTCGGGGACGAGAAATCTGCTGCTGCACTAAGAGAAAGCGGAAAGCTGCTGACGCAACCAGGGAAGGCTGAGGCCGATCACGTTGGAGTAACAGCCATCCAAGCCATCGATGCAGAGGCCGCCGCGGCCCTCCAGTGCAAAACCACCGGCACATTGCAGCGGCTCACCACTGGCCACATAGGCCTCGATCTCAGCCTGGCTGAGCGGTGCAAAGCGCACCACCGTCACCACACTCGCCAACACCTCAGGTTGTCCGTGTCGGATCAGGCAATGGCCCGTCAGCAGTGATCCGCATCCGCCAGCCATGCGCTGCCAGCGCTCCATCGCTTCGGCTGGCCCCGAGGGCTTGCCGAACACCTGCCCTGCAAAACTGAGCACGGAATCACAGCCCAGCACGGCCGTGATCTCAGCATCGCCTACAGGATCAAGCGTCTGGGCAACAGCCGTGGCCTTGGCCTGAGCCAGCAATTTCACCAGCTCTGCTGGATCTGCATGCTGAATCTGGTCCTCATCCACACCGCTGACGCGCACCTGATGCTGAACTCCCGCTTGCTCCAGCAAGCGACGACGCGCCGGCGAGGCGGAAGCAAGCATGAGCACGGGAACACACCGCAGAACAACGCTCCGTAGGCTGCCAGGGACGGGAGGCTTCGCCATCGCTCACCCCACCAACTTGCTGGATCGACGCAGCCGTGACCGGGCTTGCCGGGCCATGGGATGCCTGCCCTTCTCTGAAGCCCTTTACCGGGATCTTCAGCAGCAAGGCCTGGATGCGGGAGACCTCTGGAGCGAACCCGGCCGCTACGGCCGCAAGACACGCTGGTTCCGCAACAGCGAAGCCCTCGAGGACGACCTGCGTTGGCTGATCAGCGTGGGCGTGCTGCGCCGCGAAGTGGATGGTCAGGGGCTGACCAGCCGCTTCAGGCTCACCCCCCTGGGTCGCCAACTCCTCGATGCCGACCCAGCACTCCTGCAGCGTTCGATTCCGGTGCTGGATCGGCTGCGCCACAGCCTGCGTCGGCACTGGCCGCTGTGACCGGCAACACGCCGCGCCCCCTGATGGTGCTGGGCACCTCGAGCGGTGCCGGCAAATCACTAATGACGGCGGCATTGTGCCGGGTGCTCCAACGCCGGGGAGAACAGGCGCTGCCCTTTAAGGGCCAGAACATGAGCAACAACGCCTGGGTTGATGTTGACGGCGGCGAGATGGCCTACTCCCAGGCCATGCAGGCGTGGGCGGCGGGTCTTGAACCCTGCTGCGCCATGAATCCCGTGCTGCTGAAGCCCCGGGGAGACAGCACCAGCGAGGTGATCCATGGGGGCCAAAGCGTGGGAATCGCCCGCGCCGAGCACTACTACCGCGACTGGTTCCGCCCGGGTTGGCAGGCGATCCGCACTGGGCTTATGCAGCTCCAGCAGCAATGGCCCCAAGGCCGGCTCGTGCTGGAGGGGGCGGGAAGCCCTGTGGAAGTGAACCTGCAACGCCGCGACCTCACCAACCTGCGCCTGGCCCAGTACCTGCGGGCCAACTGCCTGTTGGTGGCCGACATTGAGCGCGGCGGCGTCTTTGCCCAGATCGTTGGGACGCTCGCTTTGCTGCGCCCGGTGGAACGCCCGCTGATCAAAGGCATCCTGATCAACCGCTTCCGCGGCCGGCGGGAACTGTTTGACGAGGGTCGCCGCTGGCTGGAAGCCAACACCGGTGTCCCGGTGTTGGGAGTGATGCCCTGGTTGAACGAGCTGTTTCCACCAGAAGATTCCCTCGATCTGCTGGAACGCAAACCCACCCGGGGAGCCACCGATCTGGAGATCGCAGTGCTGCGGTTGCCCTCCTTGAGCAACTTTTCCGATCTCGATCCGCTCGAAGCCGAAGCCAGCCTTAGGCTGCGCTGGATTCAACCCGGAGAACCCCTGGGCGAGCCGGATGCCGTGATTCTTCCGGGAAGCAAACAGACGCTGCGAGATCTGGAGGCATTGAACAGCTGTGGACTGGCCGATCAACTCCGGACCTACGCCCGCGCTGGGGGATCCGTCCTGGGCATCTGCGGCGGAATGCAGATGCTCGGCAGAAGCTTGAGCGATCCGGAGGAACTGGAGGGCACGGATCAGAGGGGGGCCCAGAACGGCTTGGGACTCCTGCCCCTGGAGACCACCTTCAGCGGCACAAAACGGTTGAGCCAGCGCAGCGTCGATGGCCTCTGGCCGATGGAGACGCCGCTGAGCGGATTTGAACTTCACTTCGGAACAACCACCCCGGATCCCGGTCTTCAGCCCCTAAGCAGCGACCCTGGTTTGGGTTGGTGGGCTCCCGGCCCTAAGGGGTCGAGCGTGGTGGGCACTTACCTGCACGGCTTGCTGGACAACGGCCCATGGCGACGGGCCTGGCTCAACAGGCTTCGCGATCAACGGGGGCTGCAACCGTTAGCCAACGATCCCAAGAACCACAGCGCCCACCGTGATCTATTGCTCGATCGCCTGGCAGATGCCTTCGAGCAACATGTGAACCTCGCTCCGTTGCTCCAGCCATGACTTCGATTCCTGTGCGCTGGCCCGATGGGAGCACAACCCACGAAACCATTGGCCAGGACTGGTTGGTGGCCGCCAGTGGAGCGGGCATCAGCATTTCCACCGGTTGCCTTGGGGGCAGCTGCGGGGCCTGCGAGATCGACGTGAACGGCAAAACGGTGCGTGCCTGCATCAGCACCATTCCGGCGTCGAAATCAGCGAAACTCACCGTTGAAATCGCAACCGACCCGCACTGGTGACTCCCCTTCGCCTCAGCCTGATAGCCCTGCTCACCGGCGCCTTGAGCGGCGCCGGCGTGGCTGTTGTGATGGGTTCGATCGGCGGCTTGATCCAGCTGCTCTGGGGAGACCCAGTGCTCGAGGGCTTGGATCGCGGCCTTCCCCTGGGCTGGTCGCTGCTGATCTGCGGCGGCAGCGGTTTGATCCTTTCGCTGCTGCATCGCCCCTGCCCCACCACATTGCTGCCTGAGCTCCGGGAGACCCTGAACGATCTGAATCATCCGGATCAGGCTCCGAAGCGCGATGAAGGCCGTGGTCTTCTTGGAGCGACCTTGGCCCAGATCGGTGGAGGTGCCGTCGGACCGGAAGCCCTAATGAGCCGCATGGCCGCACTGATCAGCCAAAGGATTTGGCGTGGTCGTGACCAAAAGCTTCAGCAGGCAACAGTGGCAGGGAGCCTCGCCTTTTTCGGAGCTCCTTTACTGGGGGGGGCTGTGGTTAGCGGGGGCTCTCACCCAAACAGCGGCAGGCAGACATTCCTCGACCGCTGGTTGCCTGGCAGCCTCGGCGGTGTTGCCGGGTTTGCCGCCTTCAATGGCTTGGGAACCGCCAGCGGTGGATCGCTGCAACGGCTCCAATACACCTGGCCCAACAGCCTGGGGGAAGATCTCGGCACCCTCAGCGCAGGCCTGTTGGGGGGAGTGATTGGTTGCGGCTTGGGCTGGCTGTTGCTGCAGTGGCGAGGCTGGCTAGAGCAGCGCCAACTCCTGGCCCGATGGCCCTGGTGGCCGCTGCTGACCGGTCTGCTGTTGGGCGCCTGTATGCACTGGTTACCGTTGGTTCCCTTTGCAGGGGAAGACCAGCTGCGGCCCCTGCTGGAGGGCCAGAACTCAAGTGAGGCCTGGGTCCTACTCCTCTCCGCGATCGTAAAACTGCTGATGCTGGGCCTTTGCCTGGAAACCGGCTGGCGCGGAGGGGTGTTCTTTCCCTTGTTCCTGGTCGCCTGCGCACTTGGGATGGGACTCCACCTGCTGCTGCCGGAGCTGGGCAGCCTTGGCAGCTGGTGCGGCTCCCTCACAGGTGCGTTGTACCGCTGCGTGCTTCCTGCACCCTTGGCAGTTCTTGTTCTCGGGGTTGCCCTCCTGAAGGGCCACGGCACAGCCGGCCTGCTGATGGGCCTCGGCATGGCGCACCTGATCAGGTGCCGTTCTGAGCTGGATGGTGGCCCTCCACTTCGCCCTTGAACACACGGCTGGCCCGGATATCTCCCTCCTCAAGGGTGGTGAGGTCCTGCTTGGTGAGGGCTTCCCCCATGCGCGAAAACAACCGGTTGGCCTGGCGCAGACGGGCCCGGTCCAAGGCATTGCGAACCGAGCGCGCATTCGCGAAGAAAGGCAGCTGACGCCGGCGCGAGACGTACTCAAAAAAAGCTGTCTCGGCCTTGGCACTGAACTGGTAGTGCTGTGCCTCCAGGAGCAGGCCTGCGATCGCCATCAACTCGTCGTTGCTGTAGTCGGGGAAATCGAGATGGTGAGCCACCCTTGAGGACAGGCCTGGATTGGAGCTGTAGAAGGTCTCCATCCGATCCCTATAGCCCGCGAAGATCACCACCACGTCGCTGCGCCGGCTCTCCATCTCTTGCAGGAGAATCTCAATGGCTTCGGCGCCGTAATCGCGTTCGTTGTCTGGTTTGTAGAGGTAGTAGGCCTCATCGATGAACAGCACACCCCCCTGGGCGCGCTTGAGCATCTCCTTGGTTTTTGGGGCGGTGTGCCCCACGTACTGACCTACGAGATCGTCGCGGGTGGCCGTCACCACATGGCCTTTGCGCAGGTAGCCCAGGCGATGCAGGATTTGCGACATCCGCTGCGCCACGGTGGTCTTACCGGTACCGGGATGGCCGGTGAACGACATATGCAAACTGGGCGCGGTGCTGGGCAACTCCAGCTGCTGCCGTGCCTGATCCACCAGCAGCAGGGCAGCGATCTCACGAATCCGCGTCTTCACCGGCGCCAAGCCGATCAGTTCACGGTCCAGTTGGTCCAACACCTCAGCCAAACCGGAATCGGCGTAGGCAGAAGCCAGATCAACCGAGGAGGGCATCGATCTCTGCTGTGAAGGCGCGATCGGCTTCGCTCAGCTGGGCCTCCGGGCCGTCATCCTCCGGGCGGATCGTGATGTTCACGTAGGTGCGCCCGAAGCTGATGTCAGGAAAGCGCTGGGTCGCCTCGCTGTGCTCGCCAAGCTTGTCGAGAAAATCGCGGGTGGCGTCGTAGCTGTCGAACTCGAAACGACACTCGAGGCATACGGGTCGTTTCCGCTCCTGCCACTGATTCATCAGAGCCCCCGTTCAGCCTGAACCTGCTGAAAACTTAGAGGAGCGCCACCCGCTGACAGCCCATCAGGCGCCCAGACCAAGCCTCAGCGTAGGCCCGATTGGCGGCCTGCTGCTCAGGATCATCGGAATCCAGCGGATGAGGCATCGTGCCGGCGATGGCGGCATTGGTGACGCAGAACATCGACTTCTGGAAGCTGACGCAGATCTGAACGTGCACATCGGTCTGTCCACGGCCATTGTTTTCGTACCAAAGGCTTAGTTCTTCGGGTAGGTGGCGGTACATGTCCTGCATGCAGAGGCTGGGGGGAATCCCCGCACCCATGCTGGGAATCGGATCGGCGTAAAGGGCGCCGTACTTGAAATCACTAATGTCCGGTGAGATCTGCCGGGCTTGGGCGTTGTACGACACCGTTCCCAGGAAAGGCATGCCGCGGAAAAAGACAGCCTCCACGTAGGGCACCGCCACATCCACAAGGAAGGTGAGACCCGCCTCGGGGGGGAGGACCCAGATCTCTTCACCACCGATAGACACCTTGTATTCAATCGGGCTTCCCGCCGCCGCTACCAAGCCATCACGGATGTGATGCACCACATCGTTCACGCAGGTGACTTCTTTGATCGCGTAACGACGGGCTAGGTCGACAAAGATGTCACTCATGACCCGCCAGAACAGACCGAGGCAATAAATGGTGGTGAGTGAACGGATGGCCTCGGGGGCGAAGTCGGGATAGAGGCGGTTGTTCAGGGCCAGCAGAGGGTCGCGCGCCGACTTGCACTTGATGATCCGCTGGCAGGCCTCTGCAAATTCAGGAGTATCGAGATAAGCATCGAGCCCGCCGGTGCCATGCCAGAACATCGCCTTCTGGCAGTACTCGGCGTACTCGAAGTTGATCCGATCCCCCATGAGGTGGGTCCAGAAGCGCTTGAGGCTGAACCCCTCATGGAAAAAGCGGAACACCGGGAAGGGATTGAGCATCTGCTGCTCGCCCTGATCCACAAGGTTCTTGCTGTATGCATCCAGAACCAGGCCATAGCTCTCGAGCACATTCACCACCTGCAACAGATGGTCGGGGGTGTCCTTGAGCAGCGGAGTATCGCTGAGCAGACGACGGATCAGCTCCTCCTGATTCGGCAGAACCGGGGGGTGCACGGGGGTCGCGGTCGGGGTCATGACATATCTCCGGTGATCAGGCTGAGGCCCGTGGTGGCTGCCTCACTGAGGTTCGAGAGCAGCTCCGGAGCGAGGCCAAGCACCAGCACACCGAGGCTGAGGGCGATGGCCGGAGCCTGCTCCCGCAGCTCCACGCGATCGAGGATACGGGGATTCACCACCTCGCCAGGGGCGATCGCCAGGCGACCAAAGAAGGCGCGGTTGACCAACAGCAGGAAATACACCGCCGTCAGGCCCGATCCCACCATCGAAAGCAGCGTGGCCAGGGGAAAGGGCTGGAGGCTGCCGCGGAAAATCAGGAATTCGGAAATGAAGCCGGCCATGCCAGGAATTCCGGCACTGGCCATCACGCCGATGATCATCAAAGATCCAGTCAGCGGCAGGCCGCGCTGGGGATTGAGCAGGCCACGCAACACGTTGAGGTCGCGGGTGCCGGTCTGGGCGTAAACGACACCCACCACCAGGAAGAGCACTCCGGAGATCAGGCCATGGCTAACCATCTGGAAGAGGGCTCCCATCAACCCAAGGGGCGTGGCGGCGGCGGCGGCCAGCAGCACATAGCCCATGTGTCCTACAGAGCTGTAGGCCACCATGCGCTTCATGTCGCTCTGGGCAATCGCCGCCAGGGATCCGTAGAGCACCGAGATCGCTGCCCAGCCGGCCAACCAGGGAGCAGCCACCTGCCAGGCATCGGGAAACAAGCCAAGGCAGAAGCGAAGCAGGCCATAGGTGCCCAGCTTGAGCAACACGCCGGCCAAAAGAACCGACACTGGTGTGGAAGCCTCGGTGTGGGCATCCGGCAGCCAGGTGTGGAAAGGGAAGAGGGGAATCTTGATGCCGAAGCCGATCAGCAGAGCGCCCATAAGCACCAGCTGGGTGGTCATCCCCAATTCACCAGCCAGGATCGGCCGCAGGCTGAAGTCCATGGTTCCAGTGACAAAAGCAATGCCGAGGAACGCGCCGAGAATCAGAACGCCTGAAACGGCCGTCACGATGAGGAACTTGGTGGCGGCGTAAGCACGGTTGGCACCGCCCCAAACGGCGATCAACAACCAGAGGGGGATGAGTTCCAGTTCGTAGAACAAGAAGAAGAGCAGCAGGTTCTGGGCCAGGAAGGCCCCATTCACCGCTCCGGAAATCACAAGCAGCAGGGCGAAGTAAACCCGGGGTCGGTTCTCGATCGTGCGCGACGCAATGGCCGCCACGAGGCAGAGCACTCCGTTCATCAGCACCAGCGGTAGCGACAGACCATCCAGGGCCAATGCGTAATCAAGCCCGATGGCACGCACCCAGCGGGCCTGTTCCACCAACTGCAAACCAGCATCGGCTGCATCGAAGGGCAACAGCAGGGCAAAGCTCGCCAGGCACTGGATCACCAGCAGCACGATGGAGACATCACGCAGGCGTGCACTGGACGGGGATCCCGGCCAGAGGATCAGAGCCAGAGCCCCCAGGAAGGGAATCAGAAGCAGGAGGGAAAGAAGCATCTCGGGGCGATCAGGTGAGGAACCAACTCACCGCGGTGAGGAAGAGAACGATGGCCAGGAGCACCGTCAACACGTAGGACTGGCTCTGGCCGCTGACGCTGAGCTTGAGGCTGTCGGCACTGGCCAGTGAGAAGCGAGCCACCCCATTGAGAAGACCATCCACCACATTTCGGTCGAACCAGGAGGCAAGGCGAGAGAAGCCAGCCACCACGTTGACGATCGTGAGGCGATAAAAGCGCTCGGTGTAGAAGTCGTAGGCCAGCAGGTCCTGCCACCAGCGCAGCACAGGATTCAGCGAGCGGGACCATGCCTTGCTTAAAGGGAGCACGGCGCCGGCCAGAAGGCCCAGCAGTCCGCTTCCCACCACCAGAGCTGCTGCCCAGAGGGGGAAGGCCAACAAACCATCGAGGGATTCAAGCCGCACCAAAAGGAGCGGAGTGATCAGCACTATCACGGTGAGCGCCACCATCGGCAGGGCCATCTGCCAGTTCACCTCCGCAGACCGGCGGGACTTGATCAATGCATTGCCCATGAACACATGGCGGAACACCCGCACCAACCCAACGGCTGTAAGGGCATTGGTGAGCAGGAAAACGGCCATGAAGGGGACCGAGCGCACGCTCAGCAACTCGATCGACTGAGCAAGCGCCAGGAAACCACCCAGAGGAAGGAACCCGACCAGGCCGGCACCCCCCACCAGGAAGGCTGTGGTGGTGGCAGGCATCCGGCTGCCCAGGCCACCCAGCTCGGTGATGTCCTGGCAGTTGGTGGAAGCAATAACCCCACCAATGCTCATCGACAGCAGAGCCTTGGAGACGGCATGGGTGAACAGGAGCAACAGGGCCAGCACTGGGATCTGCAGCGCGATAGCGATGAAGACCAGCCCCATATGAGCCGTCGTGGAGTACGACAGCGTGCGTTTGATGTCGACTTGGGCCAGGGCCACCAGGGAGCCGCCGATCGCACTGATGCTGCCGATCACGAGCATCACGCCGATAGCAATGGGAGAGAGCTGCAGGATCGGCATCACCTTCAACAGCACAATCGCGCCGCAGGTCACCACAACCGAATTGCGGAGAATCGAGGCGGGATTCGGGCCCTCCATCGCTTCGTCCAGCCAGAGGTGCATGGGGAACTGGGCACATTTGCCCGTCGGGCCGGCAACCAGGCCCAAACCCAACAGCGTCGCGGCCAAAGGAGAGAGGGTGTCCTGGGCGGCCCAGGCATAGAGGTCGTTGAACCCCATCACTCCGGAATAGCTGCAGAGCGCCACCACACCCATCAGCAGCAACACATCACCAACGCGCTTGGTGAGGAAGGCATCCCGGGCTGCGGTCACCACCAGGGGTTGGGCATACCAGAAACCCACCAGCAGATAGGTGGAGAGGGTCAGCATTTCCAGCAAGAAATAGCTCTGGAACAGGGAGTCGCTGAGCACAACGCCGCTCATCGCCCCCTCAAAAAATCCGAGCAGTGCAAAGAAGCGGGCCAACGCCCACTCCTTGTCCATGTATCCCAGGGAATAAACCTGGGACAGCAAGCTGAGGCCCGTGATCAGTTCCAGGGCTACCAAATTGGTGAGCGAAAGACTGAAGCTGATATCCAGCTCCAGATCGGCCACAGTGAGCCAAGGGAATGCCAGATCCACTGGCCCTGATTGGTACACCTCCTGCAGGATCAGGCTTCCGTGAACGAAGGCCACCAGGGTCAGAAAAATATTGAGATACGCCGCCGGTCGATGCGCATCACGCCTGAACCAGCCACAGGCCCACGGCAAAGAGACCAACATCCCGATGAACCCGTAAAGCGGGATCAACCAGGCGGTCTGCTGAGGTAGCGAAAGCTCCGGAGTCAAAACAGCGAGCGGAATGATGATCGAGCTTGTCGCTAGATGGCCGGCGAATCTAAGAGCCGGTCATCAGCAAGGTGCTCTTTGTGAACGGCAATGAGGTGGCTTTTTGTCCTTCAGCTACGGCGGGCTGCGCCGCTGCCGGCCAACACTGGTTCCACTTCGTTGTGGGGGCGAGCAATGATGTGAGCGGCAACGAGGCCGTCACCCACACGCTCGCAGGCATCAGCTCCTGCACGAACAGCAGCATTCACGGCACCGGTTTCACCACGCACCATCACGGTGACGTAGCCACCACCAACATATTCACGGCAGATCAGGGTGACTTCCGCAGCCTTGGTCATCGCATCGGCTGCCTCGATGGCGGGAACCATGCCGCGGGTTTCGATCATCCCCAGGGCCACACCGGGAACGATGGGGGAAGGGGTTGCAGAGGGTTTGGCCACAGCTGATCCGCCGCCGGATCCTGTGTTGGAGGCGCTGCTGCGACGCGTTGTTGTGGACGCGCGACGGGTGGTTGAAGCAGGAGCTGCCTTAGCGGGAGTTGACGCGGGAGCAGGGGTGCTGGCCACAGGCTTCACATCCACGGTCTTGTTTGCTGCAGCGGTGCTGCGGGTGGTGCGACGACGGGGAGTGGGGGAAGGAGTGGCCATGGGTTGGAAGGTGTGGAAGCGGAACGGAAACGGCGGAGGGAAGTGAATGATCCCTATCCGTCCGGATTCCAGAAATCGATGATTCCACCGATGGTGAGATCGGTGAGAACGGTGTTGTCAGGGCATGCATGCCGGGCAGCTGAACCGCTGGCGGTGAACACCCAGTTGCCCTCACGGGCACCCACGGGGTCAACGGCAACCAACTTCTTGCCCTTGTTGTTCTTGAGAATGCGCAGGTGCATGTGATCCAAACCGGCAACCCGGTAGGAGCAGACCAGCGTTCCCATCACCTGCATGATTTCCATCAGCTGGCTTTGCCTCCTGCGGGTTTGCTGGGGCTGGGGGATGGAGAGGGAGCGGAGATCTTCGGAGGGTCGGGTTCCCAGTGGTCAATGATCCCCACAATGGTGAGGTCACTGGGATAGGACTTGCTGCCGGCGGCTTCACGAGCGGCCGAGCTGCTGACGCAGATCACCCAGTCACCAGGTTTCGCACCCACCGCATCGACAGCCACCTTCTTGGTGCTGCCATCGAGCACCACCTGTAGGTGCTTGTGCTCGAAATCGGGGATCCGGTTGGTGGAAACGAGCGGCTTGACGACCTTGACGATGAGCATGATCAGTGAGCCTCCGGAAGTTGCGGGTCGAGGGTGGAACCGACGACCTCGGCCGGAGCCGTCTGGTTGCGGTCGCGAATGGTGAGACAAGTGTGGAGCAGACCCTCATGAACGAGGGCTGCATAGCGATCGGCGATGGCCTGGTTGACCCGTTGGCAATCAGCAATGGCCCGTTCCCGAGCACCGGGCACCCGGCCGGAATAGTCGAAACGCACCACAACCGGAATCGGCAGATCCCGGGACACATTCAGACCCTTGAATATTTTCACGCCCACATCGAGATCAGGGGCGCCCTCCTCGACGGTGTCGAGGTGAGCGAAATACGTGAGGTTGCGCAGATGCACCTCTTTGAAGCCGATGCCAACGCCAATGAAACGCTCTGCGTGTCCGGCATCGGGGTAAGTGCCACCGTGCAGATCCTGCACGTAATCGATCTGGGAGAAGTTATTGGCGAGCAACCGGGTCAGGAACGAAACCATGCCGGCATCCATGGGGCCAGGAGCCGCGCTCTCAACAGCTTCAGCAACCTGTGCCATCGCTTGATCGGCACTCATCGATGCTGTTGCGGCATGCAGTTCCCTGGCGCAGAGCCAACGGTCGAGCACCATTTCGCTGTCACGACTTGGGGGGTGCACCCGGATCGCGTCGGTGTCGGTGTCGAGGCCGATCAGCAGAAGATCAACGGAGGCACCGCAGCAGAAGCTGTTTTCCACCGACTCACGAAAATCGAGCAGGCGCTGATGACTTGCCGCTGCCGCCAGTTCGTCATTGCTGCCATGGGCAGCGCAGCCCTGGTGGGAAGGATCGAGGGAACTGAAGTGGTAGGTCACCACCTTCAGGTAACGGGTCGGTTCCGTGGAGGGATTGGGTGAACCTTCGCGGTAGCGACGATGCTCGGTTTTGACCCAGCGGTTCACCGTGTTCTCCACGTCGAACATGGCACCAGCGTGGGAACGGCGACGCACAGCGCTGAAGGGAATACGCAGGCCGTAGGCCACGGTGTGGGCCAAGCGACCATCGGCACAGGGCGTCAGGTCGAGCAGATGGATCCCGCAGTCGAGCAAAAACTGTTCGAACTCTCTGGAGGCAGCACTGCCCGTGCCGGCATCCAGTGGGTCGTCCTGAAAAAAGCGATCACTAAACATCCGGTGGCTTTCAAAGACACACCAGGCGAACAGGGCGCGCATGTCGAGGGGGCGAACCCAGGCCCGCTGCAGGATGTAATCCGGCAAATCAAAGCCCAGTTCGGCCCGGCACAACCGCTGGGCTTGGGGGATGAAATCGGTTTCGTGCTGAAGCGCTGAGACCTGTTGGAGCAGGGGAACGATCCGATCAAAACGTCCCTTGATCTCCAACTCGTAGGCCTGAAGACGAGCGTTCGCCGCTGCATCCGTCAAGGGATGGCGCCGATGGGTGATCGGCAGAGAGCTGCGGCTCAGATTGAAAGGAACCGCCCGGGTGGCTGCCTTCTCACGTCGTACCCAGCCCGGCTGTGAAGGAGCGGGTCGCTTGACGTCGTTGCTGGAGCGAATACGACCACCGCTCACTGAGCCGCCACCCAGTTGAGCGGCCTTACCCGATGTGGTGAGGGCACGGCGCCTTTCCAGAGCGGCTTTGCGGGTGGAAGACTCCACCTCAGATGCGGTCTGAGCGAAATCAGACGTTGTGGCCAGCTGCTGAAGCTGGCGTCGAGTGGGTGCCGAGGGGGCCTGAGGTCGCCCGCCACGGAGAGGCTTGGAGCGAACCATCAGTGAATCAGCCCCGTGCGCCGCCGGAGACGGTGATCAAGGAGCCTTTCTCGGTGTTACCGCTGGAGCCGGTCACGCGGCTCACAGGCCATTCGGTTTCCTCGTTGCGCTTGCGCTCGAAGGAAGACATGGCGCTCATCGGGCCAGGACGGCTGGGGTTACGACGGCGGGCCGAAGCACCCTCAGTGCCGGTGACATGCTCCCCACGATCCCAGTCATCGCCAGTGATCTTGGTGGAGGAACCCTCGCCGGTCACCCGAGATGCTGGCTTTTCAGAGGGCTCGCTGACCACAGCCACAGTGGGCTGAAACTGGCGCTGCTGCTGACGGTTCTGGAACTCGCGGTTATCGAAGCGAAACTGCTCGGTACCGGTCACCTTGCCGCCAGCCATGTCAAAAGGGCCGGTGATGCGATTCCCATCCTCGTAAGACGTACCGGTCACGCCGGAATTGGCCTCACGTTGCTGCTGAGCAGCGCGGGCTGGTGACACCACGCTGAAGCGGGTCCAGGCAGCACCCTCAGGGGATTGACCGTGGGAATCGGTGCCGGCAGGTGCATCAGCACCGCAGGCAGCAGCCAACTGGTCAGCACCCACATAAGGAGTGCCAGTGACTGCTTCACAAGCACCGCGCTTGTCGCCGGTCATCACACCACCCACACCGGGTTGGATGCCCGTCATGGCAGCTGAAGGGGTGCCGACACGAACAGGAGTGCGCTCACGAATGGCTTTGACGGCGGGAGTGCCGCAGTGTTGGCCGGCCTGCTCGAGGCCTGCATAAGGAGTTCCTGTTACGGCCTGGCAGCTGCCGGGCTCGTCACCTGTGACGTGCTCCGAGCGGCCGGTGCGGGTTCCGCTCACCACCTGGTTTCGGTTGGTGACACTGAAACCGACCTTGGCAGCTTCAGGCTCAGGCCTGCCGCCGCAAAAGGAATTGACCTGCTCAGCACTGATGTATTGATCACCGGTAACACGGTGGCAGGAGCCGAATTCATTACCGGTGACCTGGGAGGAGCGACCCACCAAAGTTCCAGTGACGCCCGTACCCGAAAGGGTGCCTGACATACCAACCTTGGCTGCCGGACGGCCTTCGGGAAGGGGGTCAGAACCGAGGTATTGGTCGCCAGTAAGGCTGCGATTAGCGCCGGCCTCATCACCAGTGACGCTGGCGGAGCGGCCAACCATGACACCACTAACGGGACGACCCTGTTCGGTGAGGCTGTGACCCACCTTGCGAGGGGAAGTCGTTCCACCACCGCAGTAGGCAGCAGACTGGTTGGCTGAGATGTATTCGGTGCCGGTCACGCTCTTGCAGGTGCCAGGCTCATCGCCGGTGACCTTTTCGGAACGGCCGACTTCGTTACCTGTAACGCGGTTGCCGTGGCTGGTGGCGGTGACGCGCACCTTGGCAGGAGTGGTGGCAGCTGGAGCCGTCTGACAGAAGGTCTGGAAGACTTCAGCACCCAAGTACTCCGTGCCTGTGATGGAACGGCAGGTGCTGGCTTCATTGCCAGTGGTTTTGACCGAGCGGTTGGCCTGAGTACCAGTCACGGTCTGGCCAGCCGTGGTGGTGCTTTCACCAACTTTCCAATGGGCATCAGCAGCTGCGGCTTGCTTGGCACCGTGGCGGTTGGGACCCGTGGGGCGGGTCACACCAGCGCTTTGCTTGTTGCGGGCGCCGGCCTTGGTGCGCAGCTCGCGCACTTGCTGGGCCAGCTCACGGCTGGTGAGATCGGGATTGGCCTGACGAGCAACTGCAGCGGCACTGGTGGACTGCTTGCCTGCGGTTTTGCCATGCTTGGCCATGGCATCGCGGCGGGCCAAAACCAGGGCGCGACTGGGATTCTCGATAGCGCGACGCTTAGGGGCCGCTGCACGACGTTCCGTGCGAACGGAAAGCTTGGGGGCCGCGGCACTCAATGAGGTCAGTGCGGTCTTCTCGGCAGCACGCTTGCCACCGCAGCCACAACTCTTGGTGGTTTCAGCAGGTGCCGCTGCAGGAGCAGCAGCCTTGGTCTGACGGGCAACATCAGCGCGGTTGCGATCGCGGCTGGTGTCTGCGGTTTTGCCGCGACGGGACAGGGCTTCGCGACGAGCAAGCACCAGATCGCGGCTTGCATCGCGATGCGGCTTGACCTGTGAACTGCGCCTGGAAGGAGCAGCGGTGAATGAAGTCGTTCGCTGCGGAGCTACAGCAGCGGGAACAACAGGTGCGGAAGCAGGTTCTGCAACTGCAGCCGCATTCGTGCGGGTGGGACGGGCGTCATCAACGGTGCGAACACGGTTGGCGCCAGTACCAGCTGCAGCTGAGGACTTCTTACCGGAAGTGGTCAGCGCCTTACGGCGTTCTAGTGCGAGTTCGCGACTGGAGAGTCTTGCCATGTCCGCCCGAGGGAGTCGTCGTGAGGTGGAAGGGCACTTGCCCCTCCGGAAAAAGCTGGAGCCCTGATCAGGTCAGGGCTCAGAACCATGGGTCCGAAGGATCAGCGTCCTTCGAAGACCACGAAGCATGCACCCTGGCTCTGGGTGTAAGCGTCGTAACCGACGATGCGCACGTGGTGGTCGGGGTATGCGCGGTGGCAAGCCTCGAGTTCACTGACGACAACGTTCAGATCCTTCTCACCGAAGAAGGGGAGCTTCCAATAAGACCAATAGGTGGCCATGGAGTTGCTGGGATGGACGTGCTCAACGAGCGGGCTCCAACCCTGGGCAATGATGTACGCGATCTGGTCGTAGATCTCGTCCTGGGTCATCGGCGGGAGGAAGCCGAAGGTCTCCAGGGTGGCGACTGTTTGATAGTCACCCACGGTGCTCTGGAAAGGCATGGGGATCCTGGGTTTAAGAAAAAGGGTTGGCCGGTTACATCAACCGGCCGAAAAAACGATCAGTTCTGAACGTCGAGCTTGTCGACGGTGTCGAACTCGAACTTGATCTCCTTCCAGGTCTCGAGAGCGATGGCCAGCTCAGGGCTGTGCTTACCGGCTTCCATGAGGATGTCCCGGCTTTCTTTCTCGATCTCGCGACCGGCATTGCGTGCCTTGACGCAGGCCTCGAGGGCCACACGGTTGGCAGCAGCACCTGCAGCGGAGCCCCAGGGGTGACCGTGGGTACCACCACCGAACTGCAGCACGGAGTCGTCACCGAAAATGGCGACCAGTGCAGGCATGTGCCACACGTGGATACCGCCGGAAGCAACGGCGAACACGCCAGGCATGGAACCCCAGTCCTGATCGAAGAAGTTGCCGCGGCTGCGGTCTTCGGGCACGAAGGATTCGCGCAGCTGGTCGATGTAGCCGAGGGTGGTCTGACGATCACCTTCCAGCTTGCCGACCACGGTGCCAGTGTGGAGCTGGTCACCACCGGACAGACGCAGACACTTGGCGAGAACGCGGAAGTGGATGCCGTGCTTGGGATGACGGTCAATCACCGCGTGCATGGCGCGGTGAATGTGCAAGAGCATGCCGTTCTTGCGGCACCACTTCGAAAGACCGGTGTTGGCTGTGAAGCCACCGGTGATGAAGTCGTGCATGACGATCGGCATTCCGAGTTCCTTAGCGAACTCAGCGCGCTCATACATCTCTTCGGGAGTGTTGGCAGTCACGTTGAGGTAGTGACCCTTGCGCTCACCGGTCTCCTGCTCGGACAGCTTGATGGCTTCCGCAACGAATTCGAAGCGGTTCTGCCAACGCTGGAAGGGCTGGGAGTTGATGTTTTCGTCGTCCTTGGTGAAGTCCAGACCGCCACGCAGGCACTCATAGACAACACGGCCGTAGTTCTTACCGCTCAGGCCGAGCTTCGGCTTGATGGTGCAACCCAGCAGGGGACGGCCGTACTTGTTCATCCGGTCGCGCTCGACCTGGATGCCGTTCGGCGGGCCGTAGCAGCTCTTGATGAACGCCATCGGGAAGCGGATGTCTTCCAGACGGAGGTGGCGGAGAGCCTTGAAACCGAACACGTTGCCGACCAGTGAGGTCAGAACGTTGGTGATGGAACCCTCTTCGAACAGGTCGAGGGGGTAGGCGATGAAGGCATAGAAAGAATCCTTGTCACCAGGGACGTCTTCGATGCGGTAGCAACGGCCCTTGTAGAAGTCGAGATCGGTGAGGAGCTCAGACCACACAGTGGACCAGGTGCCGGTGGAGGATTCAGCAGCCACAGCAGCGGCAACTTCTTCCTTGGGCACACCTTCTTGGCCGGTGCACTTGAAGCAGGCCAGCAGGTCGGTGTCGAGGGGGACGTAATCAGGAGTCCAGTAGGTATCCCTGTACTCCTTGACCCCAGCGTCGTACTTCTTGCTCATAGGAAATCTCCGTTAGGTCGGTGAAGAGGGTGAGACGTTCGCGTGCCTCGTCAGAAGCTCAGCGGAAGATCTCAGTCCTTCTGACCAAGGAAGTTGCCGTTGCCCAGTGCAGGCTCCACTTCGCGGTGGGGGCGGGCAATGATGTGAGCAGCAACCAGGCCGTCACCGACGCGCTCGCAAGCATCAGCGCCAGCGCGCACAGCAGCGTTCACAGCACCGGTTTCGCCGCGCACCAGAACGGTGACGTAACCGCCACCGACAAACTCGCGACCAATCAGGCGCACTTCGGCAGCCTTGGTCATGGCATCAGCTGCCTCGATGGCGGGGACCAGACCGCGGGTCTCGATCATGCCGAGGGCGATGCCCATGGTTTCGTTAGCCATTGCCTACCGGGAAATGAGGTGGAATGTTCGCTGGGGACATTGCTTTGCCAGAACCCTTCCCGTCAAGCGATTGGGGCCACTTTCTCGATCACTGTCCATAGTGAACCAAATAAGCCAGGCTTATCACCCAGTGCCTCACTGTTCCGGTCTGCTGTGGTGGTTCCTGTGATCACATCCGCACAAGTCGTTGTCGAGTGCGATGAAGCTCCATAGGTTCACAGTGCGTCACGCTTCCCTAAGCATTGCTGAGGGGTGGAATGTTCAACCCAAATGCGTGTCGCAGGGTCGAATTCAGAGATTTTTAAGTCCTACCCCCAATCAGCCCGCACAATGGAGGCCCTCATTTGCCAGCCTTCCTTGGCGTTTCAGCTCACCATTGCCACGGGCAACCCCACAAAGGTTGCTGAAATCGAGGCCATGCTGGGCCCACTCCCAATTAACGTTCGGCGTCAACCCGACGATCTAGACGTCGAGGAAACGGGCAGCACCTACCGTGAAAACGCCGAGCTGAAGGCCTCTGCGGCAGCACTGCGAACCAACGGTTGGGCGTTGGCAGACGATTCAGGACTTGAAGTCGACTCACTTCAATGCGCACCTGGACTGTTCTCCGCCAGGTACGCCGAAGGCAACGACGCAAAAATTCAGAGAATTCTTTCGGAGTTGGGCGCGTCCCTGTACCGCAGCGCCTGCTTCCGCAGCACGATGGTGCTGTGCGACCCCACAGGCACTTGCCGAGCGGCGGCAGAGGGCATTTGCTGGGGTGAGCTCCTCAACGCACCGGCCTACCCAGGTGGCGGCTTTGAATCCTTGCTCTGGGTGCGTGAAGCCCGTTGCACGTACGGCGAACTAAACCCGGCACAACTCAGCCGACTGGGCAGTCGCGGCAAAGCAGCACGGGCTTTGGCACCTCAATTGCGCCAACTTCTTGGCCTGAACTGAGCTCAGCGATCAAAGCGATCGTGCATTTCGATTGACATGGTCGATGGCGCGCATCGCAGCTGCCGCAGCTTCCTCAACATCACCTTCCCGCCCCACCAGAGTGAGGCGTCCAAAAGCACCAACCGCTTTCACGTCCACCAAAGTGATGTTGGAGGCTTTTTCAGCCTCGTTGGCAGCAATCAAGACATATCCAGCCGGCTCAGTCTCCAGGATGAACATGCTCATTCCCGCCTCAATCATGGAACCGCGTCGGTTCTGGCGGTTGATCAACACGGCATGGTCCGGAGTGATCGCTCGAATGACTTCCGTCCAGCTCACGTCCGCTGGAGAACGCTGCGCAATGGTGCTGCCGATCGCTTCCAGCACCACATCCCCGGAATGGAGAACAGTGCTCTGGTCACGGTGATAGAGAGCCATCGAACCAAAAGCCCGCTCCACCACCATCTGGCCGAGGCGAACATTGCTGGCTTTCAGCGCAATGTCGGTAACGCGATGAACCGCCATGCCCGGTGAAACCTCCATCCAGAGGCAGGCGTCTCCAGGAATGGGCAGGAATCCTTGACTCACTGTCCCCATGTAGGCCGCAAGTTGGGGCTGAAGGGAGTCGATGAAGACATGCGTGCGCAGTTCGATCGACTGCACGTGGCTGTTTTGGCGAAGCAGCCTGGGTGACTCAGAATCCGTCGTGACAACACAACTCGCCCCGCCCTGCTGGGAGGTCACCTCAGTCCCGGTGACGAGAGCACTACCGCCGCGTCGCCGCTCCCGAGCATCGAAGCTGGCAAAACGGGTCATGGCGGGGAGTGTACCGGACGAATTCAGCTGAAACGGCCCAATAAAGAGTTGGAGCCTGCGGTCTTGCGCCTTGAAAAACAGCCGATACCGTCCGGAGAACCCCTCTAGAGACCTTGCAATGACTGAGCAATCTTCTTTGAAGCCCGTTGATCTCAACGCTGATCAAGCCCTTGGGATGGTGAGCTTCGGCCTAATGCAGCGCCTTGCGCAGGATGGACAGGTGGATCTGCCCTGGCTGGAGGGATCAGGAAATGCAGACAGTGAGCGTTTGCGTCAGCTGCGTCAACGGCTGGAACTGACGTCTTTGGCCATCGAAACCGGTGCTCCCCTCACCACCGCGGAGGTGAGCATGCTCCTGGGAGCCCGCCCTGGAACGGAACGGGTGGAACGCGGTGGCCTCGTCGCCCGCCGTGTCAGCCGCAACGTCTGGCGGTTGAGCAAAGCAGAGGAGAGCGATCGATCTGAGCGTTACGACGGATTCCGTCGCCGCCTCTGAGCTCTAGCCAAGGTTGACCTGCAATAAGCGATCCCAAAGAGTTTGAGCGACCTTTCCACTCCCCAGCGAATTTATTTGCAGCCTGGAGAGGTTGATCATCAAGGGAGCGGCCGATGGCCGGGCCAACGCTGCTGAAAGAATCGGGGCCGCGCGAGGTGTTCTGCGGCCTCACATCGATTGTGTGGCTGCATCGGCGCATGCCCGATGCCTTTTTTCTTGTAGTGGGATCACGCACCTGCGCCCATCTGATTCAAAGCGCTGCAGGGGTGATGATTTTCGCCGAACCTCGTTTCGGCACAGCCATTCTCAGCGAGCGAGATCTGGCTGGCCTCGCGGATGCCCACGACGAACTCGACCGGGTCTGCAAGGAGCTGCTGCAACGTCGCCCCGAAATCCGCACGCTGTTTCTGGTGGGGTCCTGCCCCAGCGAAGTTATCAAACTGGATTTGGCCCGGGCCGCCGAACGGCTCAACGAAGAGCTGTCCGGCCGGGTGCGGGTGGTGAACTACTCCGGCAGCGGCATTGAAACCACGTTCACCCAGGGAGAAGACGGGGCGCTCGCGGCGCTCGTGCCTCTGCTCCCCGCCAGCGATGAGCGGCAGTTGCTGCTGGTGGGGACCCTCGCCGATGCCGTGGAAGACAGGCAGATGCACCTGTTCAAGCGGATGGGCATCGAGACGATTCACAGCCTGCCGCCCCGGCAATCGACCGACCTGCCAGGGGTGGGAGCGGGAACCACGGTGCTGCTCACCCAACCCTTTCTCACTGAAACCGCTCGCCTGCTGAGCGACCGCGGCGCCACGGTGCTCACGGCCCCCTTCCCTCTAGGGGCAGAGGGAAGTCGCCGCTGGATGGAGGCTGCTGCTGATGACTTCCATCTCCCCAATGAGAGGGTCGCTGCCGTGCTCGATCCGTTGATGAAGCGGGCCGAGAGCGCCCTGGCCCGCCATCGCGCCGTGCTGGAAGGCAAGCGGATCTTTCTGCTTCCCGAATCCCAGCTGGAACTGCCCCTGGCCCGGTTTCTGCAACGGGAATGCGGCATGGAGCTGGTGGAGGTGGGCACGCCTTATCTGAACCGTGAACAGATGGCTGCCGAGCTGGCCTTGCTCCCCGATGACGTCCCGGTGATGGAGGGGCAGCACGTGGAACAACAGCTCGACCGGGTTCGCGCCAGCCAGCCCGACCTGGTGGTGTGCGGGATGGGCCTGGCCAATCCCTTGGAAGCCGAAGGCATCGCCACCAAATGGTCGATCGAATTGGTGTTCAGCCCGATTCACGGCATCGACCAAGCCGGTGACCTGGCGGAACTGTTTTCCCGGCCGTTGCATCGCCGGCAATTGATTCGCCCCGGTCTGCATCCGAGTAACCCCGACACCCCCGTGCACGCCTGACCCATGCAACTGACGCTCTGGACTTACGAAGGGCCACCCCATGTGGGGGCCATGCGCATCGCCGCCTCGATGCACGGCGTGCACTACGTGCTCCATGCCCCCCAAGGGGACACCTACGCCGACCTGCTGTTCACGATGATTGAGCGGCGCGGGCAACGACCGCCGGTCACTTACACCACCTTCCAGGCCAGGGATCTGGGGGGTGACACCGCAGAACTGGTGAAACGGCATGTACGCGAAGCCGTGGACCGCTTCCAACCTGATGCCCTTCTGGTGGGTGAAAGCTGCACCGCAGAGTTGATTCAGGATCAACCGGGCGCCCTGGCCCAGGGCATGGAGCTGACCATGCCGGTCGTGAATCTTGAGCTGCCGGCCTACAGCAAAAAGGAGAACTGGGGAGCTGCGGAGACCTTCTATCAATTAATCCGCAACCTGCTCAAGGCGCAGGTCCCCACAGACATCAACCATGACCCCAAGGCGTGGCAAAAGGAGGGGCGCCGACCCCGGGTGAATCTGTTGGGTCCATCACTGCTCGGTTTCCGCTGCCGCGACGACGTACTGGAAGTGCAGAAGCTGCTTACCTTGCACGGCATCGATGTGGGCGTGGTGGCGCCCCTGGGTGCAGGAGTGGAGGATCTGAAGCGGATCCCTGATGCCGATCTGAACGTTTGCCTCTATCCGGAGGTGGCCGAATCCACCTGCAGCTGGCTGGAGCGCAACTTCGGGATTCCCTTCAGCCGAACGGTGCCGATCGGTGTCGGCGCGACCCACGATTTCCTTGTGGAGGTGCACAGTCTGCTGGGGATGGAGGCACCCGCTCCAGATGAGGGATATGAGCGCTCACGCCTTCCCTGGTATTCGGAATCCGTGGACTCCACTTATCTCACCGGCAAGCGGGTGTTCATCTTTGGCGACGGCAGCCATGCCCTGGCCGCAGCAAGAATCTGCAGTGAAGAACTGGGCTTCACTGTGGTGGGGCTGGGCACCTACAGCCGGGAGATGGCCAGGCCCGTACGGGCGGCCGCCAAGGCCCTGGGCCTGGAGGCCTTGATCTGTGACGACTACCTAGAAGTGGAAGCCGCCATGGCCGAAGCGGCACCGGAACTAGTGCTGGGAACCCAAATGGAGCGCCACAGCGCCAAGCGTCTGGGGATTCCCTGCTCCGTGATCAGCACACCGATGCACGTGCAGGACGTGCCCGCCCGGATGAGCCCCCAGATGGGCTGGGAAGGGGCAAACGTGATCTTCGACGACTGGGTGCACCCACTGATGATGGGGTTGGAGGAACACCTGATCGGCATGTTCCGCCACGACTTCGAATTCGTGGATGGCCACCAGAGCCACCTCGGCCATGCCGGTGGTGCCGGCGCCGCCGACAGTTCCGCCTTGAGTGATATACCCGTGGAGGCCGACGGTGCCCTGCATTGGTCAGCCGATGGGGAAGCCGAACTGAAGAAGATTCCCTTTTTCGTGCGGGGCAAAGTGCGACGCAACACCGAGGCGTATGCCCGCGATACCGGCTGCCGGGAGATCAGCAGCGAAACGCTGTATGACGCCAAAGCCCACTTCAAGGCATGAGCATTTGCACTCATTTCTTTTTATTTAACTGAAAGAAATTCTGCTTTTACAACTCAGCTCAGACGCAGATCTTTCATTTCTTGGTGAAAACCAACCACTGCACATCTCCTGCTGTTGAATGAAACTAACTTCTCTTGCACAGGTCGCCGAATGACCACGACTCTGACGCGACCGGCGGACGGCGAAGGCAGCGTGCAGGTCCACCAGGACCCGGAAATGAACATCCAGGAGGAGACCCTGGTGATCGCGGTTTATGGCAAAGGCGGGATCGGCAAATCGACCACCTCCTCGAACTTGTCAGCCGCCTTTTCCAAACTGGGCAAACGGGTGCTTCAGATCGGCTGCGACCCCAAGCACGACAGCACCTTCACCCTCACCCACAAGATGGTGCCGACGGTCATCGACATTCTCGAGGAGGTGGACTTTCACAGCGAAGAGCTGCGGCCTGAGGATTTCGTCTTCACCGGCTTCAACGGGGTGCAGTGCGTCGAAAGCGGCGGCCCACCGGCGGGCACGGGCTGCGGTGGCTATGTGACTGGGCAGACCGTGAAGCTGCTGAAGGAACACCATCTATTGGAAGACACCGATGTGGTGATCTTCGATGTGCTCGGCGATGTGGTGTGTGGTGGTTTCGCCGCCCCGCTGCAACACGCCAACTATTGCCTAATTGTGACCGCGAACGATTTCGATTCGATCTTCGCGATGAATCGCATCGTTCAGGCAATTCAAGCCAAAGCCAAGAACTACAAGGTGCGGCTTGGCGGCGTTGTTGCGAACCGATCGGCGGACACCGATCAGATCGACAAGTTCAACGAACGCACCGGCCTGCGCACCATGGCCCACTTCAGGGATGTGGATGCGATCCGGCGTTCCCGGCTGAAGAAATGCACCATCTTTGAAATGGACGATGACGACGAAGCCGTACAAGCCGTGCGCAACGAGTACCTGCGGCTGGCCCAAAACATGATCGACAAGGTGGAGCCCCTCGAGGCCATATCCCTCAAGGACCGCGAAATCTTCGACCTGCTGGGATTCGACTGACCGCAGCCCTTAAAAAGCCTTAGCCCAAGCCCACTAGGTCCATGGACAGCTCCCACACCCGATGGGCTGTTTCTGGATCAGTGGCCTTGTCGGACAGTTCCTGGCTGAACTGCTCACCGTCCTTCTTCTGGCGGTTGCCCCAACTCCAGTGCACCCCGGATTCGGCAAAGTCGGGATTGGCCACCACATCAGCCACCCGTTCTCCGGCCAAGGCCTGGGAGACATAGCCACCTGTGATGTTCTTCTGAAACCAGGGGAAGATTGTCTGGAACGCCTTGGGGGTGTTGCGGAACAACGGGGTATCCGCCACACAGCCGGGGTAGAGCGAGGTGAAGGTGATCCCCGTATCCCGGTGCAAGCGGCGATGCAGCTCCTGGGTGGTGATCATGTTGCAGAGCTTGCTGTCTTTGTAAGCCTTGCCGGGCTTGAACGGCTTGCCACTGGCCATGGCGATGGGGTCTTTGAACCCGGCCTCCAAACCGGAGAGGTCCCCCAGATCTGCTGGTGCAGGGATGGGAATCTTTCCCCCCAGTTCCTTGGAGTTCGCCGTCACGGTGCCCAGGATCACCACACGCCTGGAGGGATGGCTGGAGCTCTGGAGCCGACCCAAAAGCAGCTGCACCAGCAGGAAATGGCCGAAGTGGTTGGTGGCCATCGAGATCTCGTAGCCCTGGGGCGAACGCTCCGGCTGCTTGAGCTTCGGCTTGTACACGGCTGCATTGCAGACCACGGCATCCAATCGCTCGGGCAAGGCATCCACTGCCCGGCGCACACTGTCGAGATCACCCAGATCCATCAACACGTGCTTGAGCCGGTCTTTGGGTAGATCGAGCTCATCCACGGCCGCCGCGGCACGCTGCGGGCTGCGGTTCGCCGTGATCACCGTCCAGCCCCGCTTGACCAAAGCACAGGTGGCATTCAGGCCCACACCGGAGGTGGTGCCGGTGATCAGAACGGTGCCGGGCGTGGACATCAAGAGAGGGCCAGGAAGGCTGCCAGTCTGCCGCTCAGCGCTGAATCCCAACGCCGCTGGTCACGAATCTCAGCGCCAGACCACCCGCAAGCGATTGGGAGCGATCCACTGATCCTGCTCGCTGATCAGGCGCTTTTCTCCACCGATGCTGAACAGACGATCGAACCGCTGCTGCAGCGTTTCCAATTTGGCTGACTCAATCGACACGACCGCCGCAATTTCACTGTGGCGATCCATGCGTTCCTGATAAGCAACCGAAAGGCGGATCAAGCTGACGCAACCCAACAAGACAAGACCTGCCTTTGCTGCCAAGGCAAGAAGGCTGCACTGCAATTCCTGTTGGTCGGTCTGCCGCTGAATCGCTGCGGCCATGCTGGCCGCATCCGTGCGGGGAGCTGATCTTTGAACCTGACTGGCGGTCACCGCATCAGCACGAACATCCGCTTGTAACGCAATCCGTTCGCAGTGCCAAGACCAGCCCTAAGCCCGTTGATCTGGGCGCCCGTTGAAATCAGGCTTCATAGAGGCTGATCGAGAGACGCAGGGCCAGAACAGCAGCATGGGCAGCAACCACGAGCGCAATGAAGACCTCAGGTGCAGACATAACGGTTTCCATGGGAGCCATGCATCAAACGTTCCCATTCTTCTCCGAGAGAGGGGCTGCAGGCCATCATTCGCAAAGGCCTGTCACACCAGCCCATGGATCCGGTTCTGATTGATGCCCCTGCCATCCGCGCCTTGGATCTGCAGCCACTGGAAATCTGGAGCGATCAGCCACTGGATGCACTGCTCAGCCAGGGACAGATGCTCGAGCTTCGTTTCGACTGGCCCCGGGCGCAGGATGACCCGCGGGAACTGCCTGAATGCCCCGAGCCCCGCCTCTGGGCCCTGCGGGCCGATGCACGCTTCCCTTGGCTGCCGCTGTTGCTTGAACGCGACAACGGCAGCCTGATTCGCCATGTGGCCCTGGTGGTGCCCCACAGTTTCAGCCGCAGCGAAGGCCTGCGTTTTGACCCGGAAGCCTTAGAGCTCTGGGTGACGCATCGGCTGATGCTGCTCGACGATCTCTGCCAGCGGGAGGTCGGACGCCCGATGCGGGGCAACCTCTCCCAGATGGCTGCGGCGCTGGGTTATGAGCTTGATGCGGGGTTTTGGGGCCTGCTGAACTGACCCTCTAGCTCAGCCAGAGCTGCAGGGCCCGCCTGGAGCTGTCGATCGCCAGGATGATCGCGAGCCCCCGCAGACAACGCACCAGCAGAGCGGCATCAAACTGATCAAGACGACTGGCGGTCCACTGAGCAGCGATCGCTGCCACCGCCCCCAGCAGCAAGCCCATCAGAGGAACCCCGCGTCCTTCATGCAAGAACTGCATGGAAGCTGCGCTGGCTGAGCAGAGCACCGCCACCGTGCTGAGCCGCACGGCCTGATGAATGGGTACAGACATCGGACCGCTCATCAGGGGCACCATCACCAGCCCCCCACCCAGGCCCAACATTCCAGCAGTCCAGCCGGCGATGCAGCCCACACCAGCCAACTGCGGTGCGCTGCTGTCATCGACATCCTCACTGGCATCGGCCTCGGGCAGTTCACGAACGCAGAACGCCAGCACGATGTACATCAGCGTCTGCATCGCCAACAGAATCCAGCCCGCCGCCAAACCGGCCAAGCCACCGAACAGCAGTGCCGAGCCAAAGGCAGCCAAACCAATGGCGAGTCCTGGCCGGCTCGGCACCCGCCCCTGGCGCAGGTGCGTGATGGTGCCTGCCAAAGCTGTCGGCACAATGGCGAAGCTGCTGGTGGCTAAGGCCTGATGGGGCGGAAGATCAAGCCAAAGCAGGAGCGGGGCAAAGATCAAGCCACCGCCAATACCCAACAGCCCGGCCAAGCCCCCCGCCAGCAGGCCCAGGGCGATCAAGATCGGCACATCCCACCAGGGCACCATGGCGTGCGATCGATGCTCCCATCCAGCATGCCTGCAACCGGGCGACTGCTTCCCACCCAGCAAGCAGATGGACACACCCAGATGGCGTTGGATGCCTGGCTTCTGAGACGAAGCAACGGTCCGGCGCTGCGTTTTTACCGCTGGGATGGGCCTTGGCTCTCGCTTGGACGCCATCAACGCCACTGGCCTGAGCACTGGAATGATCTGGCCCGCCGCGGCCGCATCAGCCTGGTGCGACGCCCCAGCGGAGGCCGGGCAGTGCTCCATGCCGGCGGGCTCACCTACGCCTTGATTTGGCCGGATGCACCACGGCAACGCCAGGAGGCCTACCGGCAGGCCTGTCAGTGGTTGATCGATGGCTTCAAGGATCTCGGGCTACCGCTGCACTTCGGTTCCGACCCCGCTGGTGCCGAGGCCAACAACTGTTTCGCCACGGCAACGGTGGCCGACCTAGTGGATCCGAGCGGCATCAAGCGGGTCGGCAGCGCCCAGCGCTGGCAGAGCGGTCGCCTGCTTCAGCACGGCGAAATCCTGCTGGACCCCCCTGCCGAGCTCTGGGAAGAGGTGTTTGAGGAAGCGGCACCGGCGGGAGCACCGGCCCAAATCAGCCGACTGAAGCTGGATCAGCAGCTGCGCCAGAGCCTGGTTCAGGCCTGGAGCCATTGCCAGTGGCAGATGCGCCCCCTGAAGGCCAACGAAGTTCAGGACTTGGAGGGCGAACTGGCGTCCTGGTCGGAGCTTTGATCCCTCATCGTCTGCACCATCTGAGGAAGCATCGCCAAACCCAGGGGATATCCATTGCGCTTGCGCGCCTCGTCGAGGATCGCGGGGGGCAGTGTCACTCCGAGACGCTTCAGCACCGCATCTCCCACATCCATGCGATCAAGGGTGCCGGAGGGAAGCCCCGCAGCACTCTTCACCAACAGGCGTCCCTGGGAGGCCGCCTCTAGGGCAGGCACCGCGTCGACCAGTGAGGCCGAACTGTTGATGGAGGGCAGTTCAGTTAGGGGCCGCAAATGATCCTCGAGGCGCTGTTGATCCCATTGCTGCACCGGCAGCAGTTTCAGCGGCTGATCGTCAATCCAACCCACCCAACGGCCGCTCTTGCAGACGAGCACCCAATCGGCAGGCCCCTCCCCCTCGCTGGCCGTCAGCCGCAGCTGGCTGAGGCGCCGCAAAGTCTGATCAGCTTCCAGCACACGGAAGCGTTTGCCTGCTGCAGCCTCCGCCTTCAACTCGCGAAGCACGGTCTGCAACTGCAGCATCTGGGTCTGACTGCGGTTGGCACTCAGGCCGAACCAGCCGATCAACATCAACAGGAGGCCGTTAAGCCCCCAGCCCTGCCAGAGCAGGACACCCCCCAACACGATCATCAGCGTCGACAAAGCCCGTCCGGACGCCGACGCCACCTGAACGCCCTTCTTCTGACTGCCGCTCACCTGCCAGACCAAGGCCTTAAGAATCAGCCCGCCATCGAGGGGCAGACCAGGCAACAGATTGAACAGACCCAGCATCAAGTTGAGCAAACCCACCTGGCTCAACAACTGCGTGGCCAAGGGCTGGGTGTTGGAAAGCACAGCAGCTCCCGCCAGCATGCCAAAGGCCAGCACCAAACTGACGATCGGGCCAGCAGCTGCAATGCGCAGATTGCCCATGGCGGTGGGGCATTCCTTCTCCACCCGAGCGATACCGCCCAGATGAAACAGGGTGATGCTCAACACCTTCACCCCTTCACGCAGGGCCATCAGGGCATGGCCCAACTCATGCAGCAGCACGGAGCTGAACAACAGCAAGGTGGTCAGCAATCCCAGCCCCCAACTCACCGTGACCGAGGCCGTGGTCGCATAGCGGGATTGGAACAATGTGGTGAAGATCGCCACAGCAAACAACCAGCTGGGCTGGAGCCGCAGGGGGATTCCGCCAATCTTGAGCACCTGCCAGCCCTCTCCCACCGCCAATCCCGTCGTGTGCCGCTGCTGCGGGCTGTCATCCACGATCCTAGGGAGAGCAATCGATGCAGCCCTTGCGTGATCCCCGCCCCACTCCAGACCTCAAAATCTGTGGGATCACCGACCCCGAGCAGGCCCATGCCATTGCAGAAATGGGCGTGCAGGCGATTGGCGTGATCGGCGTTCCTGCCACCCCACGCTTTGTTGAACCAGCGCAGCGCAGGGCCTTGTTCCAGCTGCTGGAACAACAGCACCCCAAGCTGCATCGCGTTTGGGTGGTGGCCGATCCCGACGACGCTGCCCTCGAAGAAGCGCTCAACGGTGCCGGGCAGCCCTCCGTGGTGCAGCTACACGGCAGCGAGTCAGACGAACGCTGCCAACGCTTAAAACAGCGTTATCCCCGGCAGCAGTGGTGGAAAGCTTTACGGGTGCGCGAACCCGAAGATCTCGAGCAGCTTGAGCAGTACGCGCCCCACGTGGATGCCCTGCTCCTTGATGCCTGGAGCGCCGATCAACTGGGCGGCACCGGGCACCGTATCCCACTGGATTGGCTCGCTGAAACAGAACTATCCGTGCCGTGGTGGCTGGCGGGGGGAGTGAGTGCGGAATGGGTTCCGGAACTGCTCAGCCGCGTTATGCCGCAAGGGCTAGATGCCTCGAGTCGACTGGAGGAACGGCCGGGATGGAAAAAACTCGACAAGGTTCAAGCCCTTGTCGAGGCTGTGAGACAAGGTTGAGTCGAGGCTGATCAGGTGCTGAGCAGCGCTTCTTGCTGACGCACCAGCTCAAAGAACTCTTGCTTGAGGCTGGGGTCATGGCGGAAATCCCCGCGCACCACGGAGTTCACCATGCTGGTTTGGGGCTCCTTCACGCCACGCCACTTCATGCAGTAGTGCTGCGCCTTAATGATTATGCCGAGACCCTGAGGCTCACAGAGCTTTTCGATTTCGTCGGCAAGGATCATCACAGCCTCTTCTTGGATGTGTGGGCGGGAAAAGACCCAGTCAGCCACACGGGTGAATTTGGAGAGGCCAATTACCCTGGCACCAGGCTTGATCCCGATCCAGCAGTTGCCCATGATCGGCACCAAGTGGTGTGAACAGGCGGAACGCACCGTGATCGGTCCAACGGTGTAGATCTCATCCAGCTGCTTAACATTGGGGAAGCTGGCCACCTTGGGCTGCGGGTGGTAACGCCCCTTGAACACCTCCTGTAGGTACATCTTGGCGACCCGCTCCGCCGTCTCATGGGTGTTGTGATCGTTGTCGATATCGATCACCAGGCTGCGCAGCAGATCACGGACCTTGTCAGCGACTTCGACCTGAAGCTGATCCAGTTCACCGGGCTTGAGGTGATCAGCAATGTTGTCGTTGGCCAGGAAGGAAACGCCAGATTCGATCAAACGTTCACGAATTCGGGCTGAAACCTGAGGATTCAAGAGCTTGTTGACATTGCCGTTGCCGTTGGCGACGCCGTTGGAAACGAAAGGGACTGTGGAGGTCATGGTGTTCGTTCAGAAGGCGCCGGCGGCCGGCATAAGGGTGAGGTCTTCGATCAACTGGTTGCTGGGTTGCATCGCCAGGTTCGCCAGTGTCTCTGCAGCCTGATCGACAGAGAGCATGGCACGACGATCGAAATCGCTTTGTACGGTTTCCGCGTCCCAGAGTGGTGTGTTCACGGCTCCAAGAGTGAGGGTGCAGGCACGAATGCCATGGCCACGCTCTTCTTCAGCTAGACAGCGGGTGAAGCTGGCCAAGGCAGCTTTGCTAACGCAATACGCACCCCACTTAGGGAAGGCATTACGAGCGGCGTGGCTGCTGATGTTGATCACAAGTCCGCCGTTCTCGCGCATGGCAGGAACAACGGCAGCACAAACCTGCATCACGCTGGTGACATTCAGCTGTAGCAGCCATTGCCAACGCTCAAGAGGCATAGCCAAAAGATCGCCGGTGTAAGCAGCGCCAGCGTTGTTGATCAAAACAGAAGGGGTTTCACCCTGCTGCAATAAGCCAGCCATCTCAGCAGCGATGCCATCAGGTTGGGTCAGGTCGATGGCGGCAGACGCCACAGAAACACCTTGGGAGCTGAGCTGAACACTCAGCTGCTCCAATTGATCGGCGCTACGGGCGGTGAGCAACAGGTCCCAGCCCTGGTGAGCCAGAAGCTCAGCAGTCCTGCGACCTATCCCTCGACTCGCACCCGTGATAAGAGCCGTTGGCAAAAACCGTTAGCAAACCACGACACTTTAAGCCGCTTTCTCGACATCCTGTGACGTTTTTTCGAGGAATCGCCCCATCGCCCTGAATTTGGAGTAGCGGGCCTCCCGCAATTGCTGTTCCGAAAGGCTCAGCAGTTCATCGAGATGACGCTCGATCGCGGCCCGCAGAATTTTTCCGGCCTCCAGCGGTGCCCAGTTGTTGCCGCCGGAGGGCTCTTCAAGCACCTCATCCACCACCTGCAGCTCCAACAGATCGCGACCGGTGATCCGCAAGGCTGCCGCTGCATCTGGCGCCTTGGCCGCATCACGCCAGAGGATGGAGGCACAGGCCTCAGGACTGGCAACGGTGTAAACGCTGTGCTCAAACATCAGCAAGCGATCAGCCACGCCAATCCCGAGCGCACCACCTGAACCACCTTCGCCAATCACTGTCGCGATCACCGGAACGCGCAAGCGGAACATCTCCCGCAGGTTGACGGCGATCGCTTCGCCTTGACCCTGCTCCTCAGCTTCGAGTCCGGCATAAGCGCCCGGCGTGTCGATGAAGGTGAGGATTGGTAGGCGGAAGCGATCGGCATGGTCCATTAACCGCATTGCTTTGCGGTATCCACCCGGGGCAGCCATTCCGAAATTGCGGGCGACGTTTTCCTTGGTGTCGCGACCTTTCTGATGGCCGATCAACATCACCGGGCGATTGCCCACCCGTCCAACGCCTCCGATCAACGCCTGATCGTCGTTGCCGCGACGATCGCCATGCAATTCGACCCAGTCGTCGCAGAACATCTGGATGAAATCCAGCGTGCTCGGACGCTGCGGGTGACGGGCGACCTGAATTTTCTGAGCGGGAGTCAGCCCCTGAAAGATCTCCTGACGCCGACGGGCTGCGAGGCTTTCCAACTGCTGCAGCTGCTGCGAAACATCGACTTCCGAATCTCTGGCCAGCTGGCGGATCTGCTCAATCTGCTGCTCGAGCTCTACCAGCGGTTTTTCGAACTCAAGCAAGGGGCGACGGGGCATGGCTCTGGCTCTCCGAGGGTCAGGCGGCAGTGGCCTGCAGGTTGGGATGGAGGTTCAAGGTGCTGAACCCATGGCGGACTGACGCCGCGCCGATGAAATCCATCTTCTCGAGGGTGATGTTGTTGCGTCCCCAGCTGAAGTTGGTGTGGCAGCGCTCAAACTCGAGCAGCATGGCTTCGGCAAAGCAGGCAAACATCTGGCGCTGCGGCCGCTCCATCTCTGCGATGGCCATCATCGACCAGCCGATGTCGCGGCAGAACTCGACGATTCCGCCCTTGAGAACGTGGATACCACCACCGGCGACCTTGGAATCGAGATTCTTGGGATAGCCCCCATCAATCATCAGGCAGGGCTTCTTAAGGCTGTTGTGGTCGATCTCAAGGGTGCGGGGCATGCTCGCTACCCAGACGACCACATCGGCTTCAGGCAAGGCCTGATCGAGCGGCAGAATTCGGCCACTTCCCAGTTCCTGCTGGAGATCGTGGAGTGGTTGCTGCTGACGCGCCACTAATAAAAGCTCACCGACTCCGGTGCGCGCCTTCAACCAACGACAGACAGCTGAGCCGATATCACCAGTCGCTCCAACGACGGCCACCTTGGCTTTGCTGAGATCAATTCCAAGGGTTGGAGCATTGTTCTCCACCTGACGGCAGATCACCCAGGCCGTGTGAGTGTTTCCAGTGGTGAACCGCTGCCAATCCAGGGTGGTGCTCCGCACCGTCTGGTGCTGGAGCAGGTTGAAATTCTCAAAAATGATCGAGGTGAAGCCGCCTAGGGCAGTGATGTTGATGCCCTTCTTCTGGGCGAGTTCCATCGCGTTGAGGACCTTGCGCCGGGCCGTTTTGAAGCGGCTCAGCATCTCGGGCACAAAGCAGGAGTCGATGTAGGCACCCTCGATGGTGGTACCCACCGGACTGGTGACTTTCACGTGCTCCACAAGCTGTGGAGGTGCGCTGCACCACACATCCAAATCACCATCAGCGATGTGATCGAACCCGAGTTCCATCGCCTTGCGGCGAGCAGCCTCAAAACTCGTTGAATGTCCGATCAGACCAAACATGCCTTAACGGTTACGTCTCAAAGAACAGCTCAAGCGACCATGCTCCCATGGCAGCCGGTATCGACGGCAACGTGCCTGTCGACAAACCGGCGTTAAATCAAGCCCTGAACCGCTCAGAGGGCAAGAGCTGCTGCTGCCATGCGGGCAATATCGCGGGAGGTGAAACCGATCTCGCCCAAAGCTTCTTGATAAGCGATCAGGAAATCTTCGATCAGGTCTTCCTTTTCCATATGCAGGACGGCGGCATCAGAAGCCACGTCTTCCAGCATCGAGCGGATCAGAGGAAGGTTGGCTTTGTTGGCCTCAAACAACTCATCCTTACTGGCCTCGAAGTTGGCCTTCAACCATTCCTGGCCGTAGTTGAGATGGGTGTACTCATCCTTCACCACACCCTCAGTGATTTTGCGGGCGAAGGGATCAGCGACAGGGATATAGATGTGATAGGCCGAAATGGCGAATGCTTCGATTAACAGGGCCTGAATCAGCAGGCAGGTGACCACCTTGCCCTCCTTGAGAGCGGCCTGGAAATTGCCGTGAAGTGGTTCGAAAAACTTCTTGGCGAAGGGCAGATCGGCTTCAACCCCGAGATTGCGGCCACAGGAGGTGAAGCCCTTCATGTGCTTCATTTCCATCCGCGCCAGACGCTTAAGCTCCTCGGCCTGGTCAGGGATCAGCGTGCCCAGAGAGATGTAATTGTCGTGAGCTTCCTGTTCGCCCTCGATCACGATGGCGTTGATCCGGCTGTAGGCGTCTTTGTAAGCCTCGGTTGTGAAATCGGGCAGTACGTCCTGGCCCTCCAGCACGGGTGCTTCAGGTGCATTGAGGGTCGTCATAGGACGCTGTCCACCACGTTTAGTGGGACTGACAATAACCAGTGCCCTTCGAGTTGGTGACACATGCGTCCAAGGTTCAGGACCTGGGGGGGCTTTGAGAGGGTTGGGGGAAAAGACTTTGCGTGGGTGGCCAATCGCTGGCCAAAAGGGCCAGAAAACGCTCCTGCCAGTGGTTAATCAAGCGATCTTGCAAGCAACGCCCCAGATCAGCTGAGGCCTGGCGGGCATCCCCGATCACTCCCGTCGCACTGAGATCGTCGGTGAGCCAAGCGCAGGGCGCCGCCCCTTCAAGGCTCCATCCCTCCGGTGGTTCCTGGGCGGAACCCTTTGCTGGACGTCCATCCACCGGGCGGGCAGATCCAACCAGATCTGGGGCCATATGAAGCATCAAGCTGGTTTCGGCTTGGCCGGCATGAAGACCATGGGCCAACTCCTGCTCGGGCAACAGTTCAGCCAACCCCTCCACGCCACTCCAGAGGAAGCAGGGCAGAACGGCCAGCGAAGGGCAGCAAGCGCGCAGCTGACGGGCTGCCACCTGCAGCAAACCGATCTGGCCGCCATGGGCGTTGAACAGAACAAGGCGCTGCACCCCCAACGCCGCCAGCTGCGTGCCCACTTGGTCGACCAAATCGAGAAGCAGAGGAACCGAAAGGCTGAGGGTTCCGGGGAAGTTCTGGTGCTCAGGCGAAAAGCCGATGGCCTGACAAGGCAGTCGCCAAATCGGCAGAGCTGGATCAAGCTCAGACAGGACCAAATCAAGGATGCCGTCAGCAAAAACAGCGTCCGTCGACAGGGGCAGATGTGGGCCGTGTTGCTCACAGGCTCCAAACGGCCAAATCACCGTTGCACCAGGCCGAGAGGCGGCTTTGCTGGCCTCGGGCCAGGTCAATCGATCAAATCGCTTGCGAAACTGATCCATCGAGTTGAACAGGCAAGGAGCTGCTAATCACAGCCCAGCCTGTCAAAATGGGCGATCGACAAGCCCAATGGTCCATGCCCGCAGCCGGCAGTCCGCAGCCCAACCGCCCCAAGGCACCCAAGCCGGCAGCGACGAAACCGCTGCAGGTGATGCAGATCAACCGCCGCGAGGAGCAGGAAAAGCTGGCTCGGGAAGCGGCTGAAGCACGGGCAGCAGCAGAGGCTGCAGCAGAAAAGGCACGCATCCTTGAGGAACGGGCGGGTATCGCCACCCCTCCGCGACCGGTCCAGCAGGCACCAACCTCGTCTCCAGGAATGGATGACGACGCGCTGTTCGATATGGGCGGCATGGAAGGCATGACCATGGCCGACCTGATGGGTGCGCCGGATCAGAAACCCACGAAGGAGCAGCGCAACCAACCGCGCAGCGTGGATGACTTCGATTTCGATGAAGAAGCCTTCCTCGCAGCCCTGGACCAGAACGCTCCTGTTGGCACCACAGGTGAAGTTGTAAAGGGCACTGTAATAGGCATCGAAAACGATGGGGTGTATGTGGATATCGGCGGCAAAGCCCCCGGTTACATGCCCAAGAGCGAATCAGGCCTTGGTGTTGTCACCAATTTCCGAGAACGCTTCCCCAAGGGCCTGGAGGTTGAAGTTCTCGTAACCCGTGAGCAGAACGCCGATGGGATGGTCACGATCAGCTGTCGCGCCCTGGAGCTGCGCAAAAGCTGGGACCGAGTCAAAGAGATGGAGAAACAGGGAAAAGTGGTTCAAGTCATCGTCAATGGCTTCAACCGCGGCGGTGTCACCTGCGATCTCGAAGGGCTGCGGGGCTTCATTCCCCGCTCTCAACTCCAAAACGGTGAAAATCACCAGGAGTTGGTGGGCAAGACCCTGGGCGTGGCCTTCATCGAGGTCAATTCAGAGACGCGCAAGCTGGTGCTGTCAGAGAAACGAGCCGCTGTCGCCGAACGCTTCCAGGATCTGGAAGTGGGCCAATTGGTGGAAGGCCAAGTTGCTGCTGTGAAGCCCTACGGCCTGTTCATCGACCTCGGTGGCATCAGCGGACTGCTGCACCAATCAGCCATCACCAATGGCAGCCTGCGCTCGATCCGTGAGGTTTTCGATCAGGGCGACCGCGTCTCCGCCCTGATCACGGAACTGGACCCGGGACGCGGACGCATTGGCCTCAACACAGCCCTGCTCGAAGGGCCCCCCGGAGAGCTGCTGATTGAAAAAGACAAAGTGATGGCTGAAGCCGCCGATCGCGCCAGCCGGGCCCAGAACATGCTGAAGCAGCAGGAGCAATCCGCCGGATGAGAACTGCTGCCCTGACAGCCGCTGAAGACTGGGAACTCGACTTCTACTCCCGACCCATCCTTGAGGCAGATGGCCGCAAGCGTTGGGAACTGCTGATCACCTCCACCCCCGCCGCAAGCGGCGATGCAGAGCCATTTCGCTTCGCCAAGGTATGTCCCTCTGGTGAAGTGAATTCGCTTTGGTTGAGCCAAGCCCTGGCAGAAGCCAAGGAGGCATCCGCGAGCGGAGGCTGGGGTTCTCCCGTTCGTTTGCGCTGCTGGCGCAGTTCGATGCGCACCATGGTGCAGCGCGCCGCAGCCGAACAAGACCTCGAGGTGATTCCCAGTCGCCGCACTTTCGCCCTGCTCGATTGGCTCCAGCAGCGCGAGAGGGAGGTCTACCCCGAGGAAGAGGGATTCATGGCGGGGCCATTGGCACCGCCGCCGGCGCCCGTTCCAACCCCTCCGGTGCCCTTGCCGGAAGAAGTTCAAGGAGACGCCTGGAGCTGGGCCGCCCTGCCGGCAAGCCTGCTGCTGGAGGCATCGGAATGGCCGATGAGTTTCAGCGGGCTACTGCCGGTGCCCGATGGCATCGACCCAGAGGCCTCTGTGCCTGGTCTGCGCCTGTTCAGCCAGAGCAGATCCCTCGCCATGGCTGGCTGGTTAGGGGGTCTAGAGCCCGTCCGGATGGTCGTTGAAGACCGCCAGCTGGTGCTGGAGGCTGGCCAGGACGACCGCTGGCTGGTGAGCGACCTAGAACCGGGCATAGCCGCCGAGATCGGCGAAGCCCTCGCAACCTCGCAACAGCAGGTGCGCGGCCTCCAATTCATCGCGATCCAAGCCAGCCCCGAAGAACAGACCTTCGGCGGCTTCTGGATGCTGCGGGACATCCCGATGGCCTGATTGAGGGCTGATGAAAGACGGGCCTTTTGATCGACCAGACAGCCGCTTCAACACGTTGAAGGGCTGGACCTGGATCGGTTGTTACGGGGGCTATTACCTCCAGAGCGATCTTCTCCATGAACAGGGTTTCGAGCACGGATTCTTCACCCGTCTCTGGCAGGGCCGCGGGCCCGACCAACTGGCGGGATACATCAGCGCTGGCATCAGCGTTCACCGGCCCCAGCAGATCCACAGTGGAATCGTTCTGAAGGCCAGCGACGCCCGTCAGGATCCCTGGCCTGAGGCTGATGGCCTGGTGAGTGATCGCGGAGGCCAGAGCCTCTGGGTATGCGGAGCCGACTGCACGCCCGTTCTGATCGCCGATCCAGGGACAGGGCATGCCGCGGCCTGTCATGCCGGATGGCGTGGGGTGGCAGCTGGAATCCTGATCACAGCACTGGATCGGCTGGTGGAGCGGGGTGCCCGTCGAGAGGATCTGGTCATTGCACTAGGCCCTGCCGTCAGCGGCCCCTGCTATCAGGTGGGCCAGGAGGTGATGCAGGCCGTCAGCGCCGCGTTGCCCGGCGGGACTTCCTTAAGCAAGACCGGGGCTGTTATCGCCGATGAGCAACCGGGGCGACATCGCTTGGACATCCGAACCGCCGCAAAATTGCAACTCATGGGTGCAGGAATAGCTGGCGAACGAATCGCCCACTGCCCGCTCTGCACCATCTGTGAACCCGAGCTGTTCCACTCCTGGCGACGGGATCAGGTGAAAGCAGTGCAGTGGAGTGGGATCGTGGCGCAAGCCCCCTGCAGCAGCTGAAGGTTAATGAGGGTTGCTACCCAGGATCTGGATAGCCAAGGCTTCACCAGCCCGAATGCCATCGATTCCAGCCGACAGGATGCCTCCGGCATAGCCCGCCCCTTCACCCGCCGGCACCAGCCCTTTCACATTGATCGATTCCAGTGCGTCATCCCTCGGGATGCGAACGGGCGATGAAGTGCGGGTTTCCACGCCGGTGAGCACTGCATCGGGGTGGTCATACCCCTTCAGTTTGCGGGCAAAGGCCGGCAACGCCTCCCGCAAGGCCTCAATGATGGAGGCTGGAAGCAGCTCAGCCAGATCGGCGGGATGCACACCCGGTTGATAGGACGCTGCAATGGCGCCGAGCCGGGTTGACGGCCGAGAGGCCAGGAAATCCTCCAGCCGCTGCGCCGGTGCGGCATAGCTGCTGCCCCCCAAGCGAAAGGCGCGCTCCTCCAGATGCCGTTGCAGGCCGATGCCCGCCAACGGATCCCCGGGAAAGCGTTCAAACGGAGCCAGGTCATCGGCGTCCAGGGCCACGACCAACCCGCTGTTGGCGTTGCGCTCGTTGCGGGAGTGCTGGCTCATGCCATTGGTCACCACCCGGCCTTCTTCCGACGTTGCCCCCACCACAAATCCACCAGGACACATACAGAAGCTGTATACGCAGCGGCCGTTGTCGGCGTGGTGCACCAACTTGTACTCGGCTGCCCCGAGACGCGGATGGCCCGCCGCCTCCCCCCAGCGGGCTGCATCAATCAGATGCTGCGGGTGCTCAATCCGCACGCCCACGGAAAACGGTTTGCGCTGCAGCTGCACACCGATCTCCTGCAGCATTTCAAAGCAGTCGCGCGCGGAATGGCCGGGAGCCATCACCAGATGGTGGCAGGGAATCTCCGTTCCATCGGCCAGCACCACGCCACATAGTTGATGCGGCTTCTCAGAGCTGCTGTGGCTGAGAAGAAGGCGTGTCACGCGACTGTTAAAACGCACCTCACCTCCCAGGGCTTCAATCCGAGCCCGCAGGCCGCGAACAACTGTGGCGAGCTTGAACGTGCCGATGTGGGGGCGATGCAGCGTGAGGATCTCCTCGCTGGCGCCACAGGCCACCAGCTCCTCCAGCACCTTGCGGCCGTAGTGCTCGGGATCGCTGACCTGGCTATAGAGCTTGCCGTCAGAAAACGTTCCCGCTCCACCCTCACCGAATTGGGCATTCGATTCCGGGTTAAAAGGGCTATTACCCCGCCAGAAGCCGAAGGTGTCAGCTGTGCGTTGCTTGACGGCCTGACCCCGTTCCAGCAACAGCGGGCGAAAGCCCATCTGCGCCAACAGCAGAGCAGCGAAGTAGCCGCAGGGGCCCGCCCCCACCACCACAGGCCGATCGCCCGCGTCTAGAGGAAAGCCATCCGGCGCCTGGCCCACGGGCCGGTAGCGAGTGTCTGGCGCCGGACGCACACGAGCTTTGTTGCCGATGCGCCGCAACAGGGCGGCTTCACCCTTCACCTGCACATCCACGCTGTAGATCAGCTGGATCCGGTCACGGCGCCGCGCATCAACACTGCGCTTCACCAGGGTCTGACCCAAAAGACGATCGACGGGGATCCGCAAACGCTTGAGCACCGCTTCCTGCAGCGCTTCCTCCCCATGGTCGAGGGGCAGCTTTAGTTCACTCAGTCGCAGCATCTCGAGGTCTTGTCCCCAGACCTCATTGGATCAGACCGGCCAGGGCCTGGCCAGCACGAAAGCGGGAATCACTGGCCACGGCCTGGAGGCGCAGGCGCTCCGCGCGTCGACGCTGATCAAAGGCCTGGCAAATCGGGACGGCTTCCTTCTGATCGGGGTCCAACCAACCAACCCATCGCATCAATGCCCCCGTCAGCAGTCAGCGGCAAGGGGGCTGCATCGGCAAGGGTCAACAGCCGCGCCGTATCAAAATCCGCACCCGCGAGCAAGGTTGGAGCCTTGCCGGTGTAATGCTTGAAACCCTGTTGAAATTCAGCCCAAGCCACACCACGGGCTGGGTGCTGCAGCCCAAGCTGTTGCCAGGGCACCGCGGGCGCATCCTGCAGATCTTCCGCCTCGGTGAGCCAAATCCAGTTCGGCGTCAGCGGCGCACCACCGCCGAAGCGCCCCTGCTGCTGCTCAGCCCGCAGCTCTTGGGAGAAAAGGCCGTCTGTGGCATCGGCGACCACGACAGTGGGCACCCACGACCAGGCCATATCGTCCTTGAACCGTTGCAGACGCCCGTTGTTGCTGGGATCCACCCGCTGGACAGGCTGCGCTTCGTAGCTTTCAACAATGCCGCCAGCGGCCTGGAACAGCTCCACAAAGGCACTGGAGTTAGTGGACTCGAGGGCAGAAGGGTCCTCCACCACCATTTCCCGTCCCCAGCCGGCCTCCATCTCCGCCGCCACCATCGCCTTCAGATCCTCCTGACGGGAGGGAACAAGCGGCCAGATCCGTTCACGGCCTTTTAAGGGTGTCCAGCGACTGGCCACGCTGATAGGGGAGCAGCACGGTGAGGCCCCGCTCGTGAGCCAAGGCGGCAAAGGCCCTCAGATCCGCAGACGGGGGAGCCACCAGAAGCTTGAGATCAATGGATGGCATCAACTGCGGATCGGGCGCCTCGCTGGAGTTGGTCCAATGCCAAGCAACCTTCGGGAAGGGCTCACCACAGGCCTCCACCGAAGCCTGGCCCAGACGAAAGCCCTGGAGGAAGTTATGCCGCAATTCGGCATCACGCTGCCCCATCGGTAGCAGCACCGCCAACCTTGGGCAGCTGACGCCACTGGCAACGATCGACTGGCAGCCGATCAGCGTGGCTGCCACAACACACCACGACAGCCAAGGCCAACGTCGCCACTCAGGCTTCGACATGGGATCGGAGGGAAGCAACCCGATCCCCGCCAATTAGCGAGAGGGGTCGGACTCGTCTGGTTTTGTCATAGAGGTCTCAGAGCCGCCGCCCAACTGGGACAACCAACCCGCCAAAAGCAAGCCAGCACCGATGCCAATGGCAAGGGTGCGATTTTCAGCTGCGGCGCCCTGCCCCCATGCGGCTGTGGCCAGAAAGGCAGCCCCAAGAAGGAGGCAGGGCACCAACACAATGCCCCTGGCAATGCGGTTATCAGCCATCGACCCCACAGCTGTTGCTGGCCAAACCAGCGGCAATCAAGCCAGTGCTGAGGTCGCGCGTAGCACCGATCGGGGTCACCCGAGCCATGAGCTGACCCTCACTGGAGCCGACCGGCCGCAAATTGACCTTGCGGCGGCGCGGCAGCTCCTGGCGGAGCCATGCGGTGGCCTCGGCTTCCTGGCTCGCATCAACGACAGCACAGGGCAGGGCAACGGTGTAAGTGCGGTTGTGATCGCCAACCTGGAGCAGTGAACTGCTGCGCACCTGAAGCACCTCAGCAGCCTGTACGGGCACGGCCCAAAGCAGCACGGAAAAGCCGATTAAGACAAGACGAATCAAGAGGTCGGGGCGTTGAGAACCGGCATGGGAGCCGGCAGGCCAACCATTTCAGCATTGCTTTTGCCCGGGGGAACCATCGGATAGCAGTTCTCACCACGACGAACGTGGATGTCGATCAACATCGGGCCGGGGGCCTTGAGCGCCGCCTGGAGATCACTGTGCAACGACTCCCGCTCGCGGATGTGCACGCCGTCGACACCGAAGGAGCGGGCAAGGGCCACAAAGTCCGGCATGCCATTAAGCATGTCGGAGGCGGAATAGCGCTCCTCGTAGAAACTCTCCTGCCACTGGCGCACCATGCCCTGCCAGTGGTTGTTGACGATCACCACCTTCACCGGGAGGCCATAGGCCGCCAGGGTTCCCAGCTCTTGAATGTTCATCAGGATGCTGGCGTCACCCGCGATGCACACCACCTGACGATCGGGGCAAGCCACTTGGGCGCCCATCGCGGCCGGCATGCCAAAGCCCATGGTGCCGAGACCGGAACTGCTGATCCAGCCCCGGGGCCCATTGCGCAGGTACTGGGCAGCCCACATCTGATGCTGGCCCACATCTGTGGTGACGATGGCATTCGGTGCCAACTCGCGAACGGCCAGCAGAACTTCTTGGGGGAATAAGGGGCCGTCGGCGGGAGGAACAGTGAGGGGATAGGTCTTTTTCCACTCAGCGATGCGCGCCAACCAAGGGGCCGTGCGGGGCTGCACCTGCTGTTGCAAGCTCAGCTCCACCAACCGCGCCACACTTAGGCTCAGATCACCCAGTACCGCCACATCGGGACGGCGGGTCTTGCCGATTTCGGCCGGGTCAATTTCGAAGTGGATCACCCGGGCCCGGGGGGCAAAGGTATCGAGCTTTCCGGTCACCCGATCGTCAAAACGGGCTCCAACAGCAATCAGCAAATCGCATTCGGTGACGGCGAAGTTGGCGTAGGCCGTGCCGTGCATGCCGAGCATGCCCACCGAGAGGGGGTCATTTTCATCAAAGGCGCCCTTCCCCATCAAGGTGGTGGTGACGGGGATCTGGTAGCGCTCGGCAATCACCCGCAGGCTGTCGTGGGCACCGGCTGAGATCGCACCACCGCCCACATAGAGCAGAGGATGCTCTGACTCGGCGATCAGCTCAAGCGCCGACAGGATCGGTTCATCCCGGGGGGGCTGAGGCTTACGGAAGCCTTGGGGAACAATTGATCCGGGCTCAACAGGCACGTAGTCGAACATCTCCTGGCCGACATCCTTCGGGATGTCAATCAGCACGGGGCCTGGACGACCGCTGGCTGCAATCAAAAAAGCCTGGGCAACGATGGAGGCGAGATCCGCCGGATCGCGCACCACCCAGGAATGTTTCACGATCGGCAGGGTGATGCCGAAGATGTCGGTCTCCTGGAAGGCATCGGTGCCAATCGCCGGACGCGGCACTTGGCCGGTGATCACCACCATGGGCACCGAGTCCATCTGGGCGGTGGCGATACCAGTCACCAAGTTGGTGGCACCGGGCCCCGATGTGCCGAAGCAAACGCCCACCTTGCCGGTGGCGCGAGCGTAGGCATCGGCCGCGTGGGTGCCGGCCTGCTCATGTCGCACAAGGATGTGTTTGACCCAACCCTCACTTTCGGCGATGTGAAGTGCGTCGTAGATCGGGAGAATCGCGCCGCCGGGATAGCCGAAAATCGTGTCGACGCTATGGCGCCGCAAGGCATCCATCAGGGCTGTCGCCCCAGACATTCTCTGCACACCGTGACCGGCCTGCTGCCCAGTGACGGCCGAAGACGCTGAGGTGAGAGTCACAGAGGCGACAGGTCAATGACCCTCAAGGTTAAGGGCCCGAAGCGCCCCTGGCTTGATCAGAGCAGACCGAGCGCATGCAGCGGCCCTTGACCACTGATCAGCTCCAGCAAAAATGCCGAAAAACCGACCATGGCCAGACGGCCGTTCCAGACCTCAGAGCTGTTGTTCCAACCCCATTCCCACTTTTCCTGGGGATAGAGTTTCACCTTATTGGGAAGCTCCGCCGCCGCGTCGAGACTCACTTCAGGGCCCTGAAGGCTGGTGGCCACGAGATCCGCCAAGCCTTCTATGAAGGGGGAGTAGGTATCGAGAGCGCGCACCCGGCGGAAATTCACCACGCCAGCCTCGGTGGCCAACTCCCGGTATTCGATGTCGATTTCCTCAAGCGTCTCGATGTGTTCGCTGACGAAGCTGATCGGCACCACCACCAGATCGTTGGTCTTCGCTTGGCCCAATTCCTCAAGGGCCTCCTCGGTGTATGGCTTGAGCCACTCCACCGGGCCCACACGGCTTTGGTACGCCAGGGTGAAGGGGTTGTCGTGGCCCATCTGACCGGCCAACTCCTTCATAATCAAACCGGTGCAGGATTCGATCTCTTTTTGATAGGGGTCGCCGGCCTCTTCGACGTAGCTCTTTGGCACACCATGGGCGCTGAAGAAGACATGGGCCTTCGTGGGATCGTCGCTATTACGGACCTCTGTAGCTATCAGCTCGGCCATGGCCTTCACATAGCCCGGGTGGTCAAACCAGCTGCGGATGCAGCGAATCGGCAACTTCTCAAACGCGGGATCCGCCTGCCGCAAGCGCTGAAGCTCGCGGAAACTGGACCCACTCGTGCTGATTGAGAAATGGGGGTAGAGGGGAAGCACCACGACCTCATCCATGCCGTCGGCCTTGATATCCGCCACTGCGGATTCGGTAAATGGATGCCAGTAGCGCATGGCCACATAGCTGGTGGCATTGATGCCGCGCTGACGCAGCAAACTCTGAAGTTCCCGGGCTTGCTGCTCCGTGATTCGCCGCAGCGGTGATCCGCCACCGATGGAGCGATAGGCCTCCTGCGACTTGCCACTGCGCAAGGTGCTGATCAACCAAGCCAGCGGTTTCTGCAGCGCCGGGCTGGGTAGCCGAATGATTTCCGGATCGGCGAACAAGTTGTACAGAAACGGTCCAACGTCTTGGATACGCTCCGGGCCACCCAGATTCAGCAGGACGACACCGACGCGGGACATATCCATCAGAACGCTTTTCGGGGGTTGAGCGTAGCCGCCACAGACGCGATCCTTGGTTCCAACGACACATTTATGGAGTTCAAAAGTGCGCTGGAGACCGCCAATGCGCAGCTGGCGGCACGAGGGTCACGCCTGCGCATCGAACAGCGCGGACGACGCCTGAACCTGCGCGGGTCTCTGCCATTGCGCGGGGATCCGAGCCAGAACGGCTTGCAACGCATCAGCCTGGGGCTGATGGCCGATCCAGCCGGACTGAATCAAGCACTCAGCACTGCTGCCCTGGTGCAGCTGCAATTTGAGCAGCGCAGTTTTGATTGGACGCTCTGGTCGGCCCCCACCTCGCCAACCAAAGCCAAGGGGCGCTCGATCAGCATCCAAACCGCCATCGAAAGCTTCGAAGCAGCCTTTTTTGCCGACCCGCGTCGACGCCGTTCAGCAGCGAGCAGTCGCACCACCTGGACCAGTGCCTACTTGCCCTACCTCAGGCGACTGGCGCGTCAGTGCAGTGATCAGCCGCTGGAGCCAGCGCTGCTGATGCAAACGCTGACTAGTTACGACGACGGCAGCCGCAGCCGGCAGCAGTGCGCCACGGCCCTGGGCGCGCTGGCCCGGCATCTGGAGCTGCCCTTACCGGAGGACTGGCGCCAAGAGGCCGGCGGCTATGGCCTACATCGGGCCCGCTTCCGCCAGCTGCCCACCGATCCACAGATCCTCGAGGCCGCAGGCTGCATTCCCAATCCGCAGTGGCGCCTGGCCTTTGCCCTGATGGCCACCTACGGCCTGCGCAACCACGAGGTGTTCTTCTGTGATTGCTCCTCACTGGCCCCAGGCGGGGATCAGGTGTTGCGGGTGCTGCCGACCACCAAAACCGGTGAGCACCAGAGCTGGCCGTTCCACCCCGACTGGGTCGAGTGCTTTGGATTGCAGGAGCTGGCGGAGAACCCAGCCGCCCTGCCGGCGATCCAAACCGATCTGCGGCGCACCACTTTGCAACAGGTGGGACGGCGGGTGAGTGAGCAGTTCCGCCGCTACAACCTGCCGATCACCCCCTACGACCTGCGCCACGCCTGGGCGGTGCGCACCATCCACGTCGGCCTGCCTGACACCGTTGCCGCCAGGATGATGGGCCACTCGGTAACGATCCACACCCGCACCTATCACCACTGGATCACCCGGCGTGACCAGCAGCAGGCGGTGGATGCAGCCCTGGCCCGGCAACCGGCCTGACATCAACCTGACTGCCCTTCTGCACATCAACGATGACGTCGTTTCTGAGGCCGCTGGCCTACCGCTACCGCTGGATTTACGACACAGTGACTGCGGTGTCGTCGCTGAGTGTGGGTGGGGTGGAGCGCCTGCGCGGCCTAGGGCTCGAGGCATTGCAGCCCCATCTCAAACCTGGAGCGGCAGTGCTGGATTTCTGCTGCGGCAGTGGGGAAGCAGCGGCCCCATGGCTAGCGGCGGGCTATGCCGTGACCGGGCTCGATGTTTCCCCCCGCGCCCTGGATCTCGCCGCCCAACGCCACCCCGCCCTGGAGCGGGTGGAGGGGCTCGCCGAAGATCCGCCGCTGGCCGATGCCAGCTTCAGTGCCATCCAGCTGAGCGTGGCCCTGCACGAATTCCCCCGCAGCGATCGGGAGAGGGTGCTGCGCAGTGCCCTGCGGCTGCTGGAACCGGGCGGCTGGTTGGTGCTTGTGGATCTGCATCCGGCCGGGCCTTGGCTGAAGCTTCCCCAACAAGTGTTTTGCGCCCTGTTTGAAACCGATACCGCCACCGCCATGCTGGAGGACGACCTCCCCACCGAGCTGGAGCAACTCGGGTTCAGCAGCGTGAGCCAAGAGCTGCTGGCGGGACGGGCTATACAACGCATCACCGCAATTCGGCCTCGATAGAACCAACAACGCCCCTCCTTCCATGAGCACAAACGACCTCGATCAATCCGCCGCAGAGCTGGGCATGGGGGGCAAGCTCGCCCCCGAAACAGACAACGCCGGTTACCGCAAACGGATGGAGCGGCGCCAGCAGGTGCAAAAGCAACGGGTGGAGGAACGCGATAAGGAGAAGGGGCTTGTGCTGGTGTTCACCGGCCAGGGCAAGGGCAAAACAACCGCCGGGCTTGGGCTAGTGCTTCGCACCCTTGGCCATGACGAGCGGGTGGCGATTGTTCAATTCATCAAGGGGGGCTGGGAGCCCGGTGAAGCACGAGCACTGCAGGCCTTCGGCGAGCAGGTCAACTGGCATGCCCTGGGGGAAGGCTTCACCTGGGAAACCCAGAACCGAGAGCGGGATCAACAACTGGTAGAAGCGGCCTGGCAGACGGCCCTGGGCTACCTGCGCGATGACAGCGTGAAATTGGTGCTGCTCGACGAGCTGAATGTGGCCTTGAAACTGGGCTACATCGAGGCCGGTACGGTGATTGCCGGATTGAACGAGCGACCAGAGCTCACCCACGTTGCGGTGACCGGCCGTGGCGCACCAGCCGAGCTGGTGGAGCGGGCCGATCTGGTGACAGAGATGACCCTGGTGCACCACCCGTTCCGCGAACAGGGGGTGAAGGCCCAGGCGGGCATCGAGTTTTGAGGGTTGAACAACCAACAACCCAGCCTTAGGCCGCTTCAGCCGCCTCCAGATCGCCCTGAAGATGACGGGTGGCCGCGGTGAGCACCGACAGCCCACTCACCAACAGAGCGCGGTGCACCACAGGCTCACGCCAACAGTCTGGATCCTGGCTGGCCCGTTCCAGGGCGGAAAGCGTGAGACGGGCCATCACACCGCTTTGGGTGGCATCGCTCTCTGGCATCAAACAGCCGCGGTTTCCCCATCCAAGCGGCGATCAAAGGCTTCTGCCAGTGCTTGCTACTGTCGAAAGGATCTGGACCGTAGATGACCTACACACGCGTCCTGCTGAAACTCAGCGGCGAAGCTCTGATGGGATCTCAGGGCTATGGCATCGATCCCGCGATTGTTCAGTCAATTGCCTCCGATGTGGCCAAGGTGGTGGCCAGTGGCACCCAACTGGCGATCGTCGTAGGCGGCGGCAACATCTTCCGCGGCCTTAAGGGTTCTGCAGCGGGAATGGAAAGGGCCACAGCTGACTACGTCGGCATGTTGGCCACGGTGATGAATGCCATCACCCTCCAAGACGGGCTCGAGAGGGCCGGCGTTCCCACCCGGGTGCAGACCGCCATCGCCATGCAGGAAGTAGCGGAGCCCTACATCCGCCGTAAAGCCATTCGACACCTGGAAAAAAACCGGGTGGTGGTGTTCGGAGCCGGTTGCGGAAACCCTTTCTTCACCACCGACACCACCGCTGCCCTCCGGGCCGCCGAAATCAATGCCGATGTGGTGTTCAAAGCCACCAAGGTGGATGGGGTCTATGACAAGGACCCGGCCAAGCACGCCGATGCGGTGAAGCATGAGCAGCTCAGTTACCAGGATGTGCTCAGCGGCGAATTGGGAGTGATGGACAGCACCGCCATCGCCCTCTGCAAAGACAACAACATCCCGATTGTTGTTTTCAACCTGTTTGAACCTGGCAACATCGGCAGAGCCGTGGCCGGGGAACCGATCGGGTCCCGCATCGGCGACCCCGCCTAAACAACGCCTCCCAGTACGCACGCCTCCTCCCTCAGCAACCATGTCGACCCAGGACCTCGAAGCCAGCATGCGCAAGTCGGTGGAGGCCACCCAGCGCAACTTCAACACCATCCGCACCGGCCGTGCCAATTCCTCACTGCTGGACCGGATCAGCGTGGAGTACTACGGCGCTGACACGCCGCTGAAGTCTCTAGCCACCCTGTCGACCCCTGATTCCCAGACGATCCAGATCCAACCGTTCGACATCAGCGCCCTGGCCTCGATCGAAAAAGCAATTGCCATGAGTGAGCTGGGCTTCACCCCCAACAACGACGGCAAGATCATTCGCATCAACGTTCCGCCCCTTACCGAGGAACGCCGCAAGGAGTTCTGCAAGCTGGCCTCCAAGTACGCAGAGGAAGGCAAGGTGGCGCTGCGAAACCTGCGCCGCGACGCGATCGACAAGATCAAAAAGCAGGAGAAGGAGGGTGAGTTCTCCGAAGACCAGAGCCGCGATGAGCAAGACAGCGTTCAGAAAACACTCGACAAATTCATTTCTGAACTCGAGAAGCACCTGGCCAACAAGGAAGCCGACATCCTCAAGGTGTGAGCAACGGAGTTGAACGTACCCGCGATGTTCTGATCGTCGGGTCCGGGGCCGCTGGTGGTGCGGCAGCAGTGCATCTCGCGGCGGCGGGCCATGACGTTCTGACGCTTGAGCGCGACGACGGGCCGCGGGTCAAACCCTGCGGTGGTGGCATGGCAGCCTCTGTACAGCAGTGGTTCCCGTTTTCCCTGGAGCCAGCGGTGGAACAGGTAATCCGTCAGGTGGATTTCAGTTGGTGCCTGGAGGATCCGGTGGTCGCCGAGCTACCCGGGGATGCACCGTTCTGGATCGTGCGCCGCGAAACGCTGGATCAACTGCTCTCAGACCAGTCCATTCAAGTTGGGGCTGAACGCCTTACGGGCGTTGAGGTCAATGACATCCGTCGTCATGGAGATATCTGGCAAGTGACGGCAACCGATGGTCGCCATTGGCAGGGGCGGGCCGTGGTGATCGCCGATGGTTCGGGGTCCCCTTGGCCCCGACGGCTCGGCTTGGGGGCAAAACAACCACAGATGGCTACCACCATGTCGGTGAGGCTCGAGGGTCAAGGCAGGCTCAACGATGGCATGACCCGCTTTGAATTCGGCCTGGTGAAACAGGGCTTCGCCTGGGCCTTCCCCCTCGCTGGCGGGGTAAACATCGGTGTAGGCAGCTTCATCGGCAAGCAGGACGCCGACCCGGAGCAGGTGCTGGCCCAGCTGCTGCCCGATCTGGGTTTCGCCGCCGATGCTGGGATCCGCAAACGGGGGCAACTGCGGGTGTGGAACGGCCATCACCGTCTGGATGGCAACGGCATTGTGGTGGTCGGCGATGCAGCATCACTGTGCGATCCATTTCTGGCGGAAGGGCTACGCCCTGCCCTGATGAGTGGCTGCGAGGCGGCTCGACATCTGAGCCAATGGCTCAAAGGCGACAGTCGAGATCTGCGGGGCTACAGCCGCAGCATGCGGGAGCGCTGGGGTGAGTCGATGGCCTGGGGTCGGCGCATTGCCCAGGTGTTCTATCGCTTCCCCGGTGTGGGGTATCAGCTGGGGATCAAGCGGCCCACAGCACCACGCCGGATTGCTCAGATTCTCTCCGGGGAGATGGGCTACGGCGACATCGCCCAACGGGTGATCAAACGGCTGTTGCTACAGCGCAACTAAAGGCCAAGGCTGAGCTGATGGCAGCCGTTGTCGGGTTGCTGAGGTTTGCGCCGGCGGCGGGAGGTTGTTGGCTTTAACCCCGCCTTACGGGAGCCATGCTTGCGCTGAATCGCATCGGCATGGCGGTCAAACCCGGCCGATCGACGGATCTCCCAGATCCGATCCTTAGCGTCCTGCATTGATGCGGTGACATCAACGATCGGTTCCGGCATACCACCGCCGAGCATCCAAGGCTCATGGATGTGAATCGTAGGCACATCCTTGAGTTCAGGGCACCACTGACGGATGAACAACCCATGGGGGTCGTGGTCCATCCCCTGCTTGATCGGGTTGTAAATCCGAATCGTGTTGATCGACGTGCTGCCCGACTGCATTTGGCACTGGCTCCAGTGAATCCCCGGTTCGTAATCAACAAACTGACGGGCCAGATGCAGACCACTGTCCCTCCAGGGAAGCCAGAGGTTGTAGCTGGCGAAGGACATCAACATCGCCCGCATGCGGAAGTTGATCCAGCCATGGGCCTGCAAGGCGCGCATGCAGGCATCCACAAAGGGGACGCCAGTACACCCTTCGCTCCAGGCCGTCAAACGCTCAGCATCCACTGCTCGAATGCCCCGCATGAACGGATGGAAATCGGTGAATTCAATCGCGGGCTGATCCTCCAGCTTCTGAATGAAATGGCAGTGCCAGTGCAGCCTTGATTCAAAGCTGCTGACGCCGCGACCGCTATGGGTGCGGCTGGCCTGCAGCACCTCCCGCATCGAAAGACAACCCCAGGTGAGATACGTCGAAAGCCGAGAACAACCAATGAAAGCGGTGTTGGGGCTCGACATCGACCGTTGATAGCGCTGGGCACGGTTCTGCAGAAAGTCACTCAACTCCTTGAGGCCGACCGAACGCCCGCCGATCTGACGCTGCGGACACGTATCCGAACGCAGGTCTGAGCAGGGGCGCTCAGGGATCACACCAGGATCAATGTCCTCCAGCGGTTGCAACGCGGCCGGCGCTGGCGTGATGGGCTCCGTCATCTGAACCTCCCAGCGTTTGGCCCAGCCATTGCGACTGCGCATCCGGCGCGTCACCCCGAACTGCGGGATTTCCGTCCAGGCGATGCCGTGCTGACGAGCCCAGGCCCCAATGCGTTTATCGCGCTGGTAAGTCCAGCCGTTGCCGGTTTCCTCATGGCTCCACAGCCCATCGATGCCGAACTGGCGCCGGGCCCGCTCCAGCACTTGCACCACATCACCGGCGCGCACCACCAAGGGCTGGCCCAGATCCGCCAAGGCCTGACGCAACTCCACAAGCGACTCCTGGCAGAAGAGCCACTGCCGCTCAGAAGAATCGGGCTGCTGCCACAACTCGTACTCCACCACATACAACGGCAGCACTAGGCCCCGTTCGGCAGCAGCAGCCAAGGGCCGGTGATCAACGATGCGCAGATCACGCTTGAACCAAACGATCTGCAGCGGTGCCATTCACTGCAATTCAAGGGATTCGTTTCTAGTGGATCCGGCTCTCCATCCAAGCCTCAATCAACAGACATCTCCATCACAGCGCTGAAGCGGATTTAACCGTGTTGCGGAAATCCACCACATCCAAACGGCGCGTCATCAACGCTGCACCAAGGAAACAAACCATCTGCAGGGCAAAAACACCGCAATAGGCAGCGAACAAATCACCCCCGTTCCAAGCTTTGAGCAAGGTGAGCAGCCCGCCCCCACTGATGGTGGCCAGGCCGCAGGAATAGGCATAACCCGCACCCCAAACACCAAGCAGAAAGCCGGTGCGGCCGGGTTGGACAAAGCTGAACATCAGGTGACGCAGGCATTCATACACACCCCAAGCGACAAACCAAACAAGCCAACGGCAGTCCGTAACAGGGGGATGGACTGCTCCGCCCCAGCCCACAGCATCAGCATCAAGGCCAGTGCGGCCAGCACCGCACCCACCCTGGCGGTGCGGATGTGTCCGACGCGCTCAATCAACCAAAAGCCACTGAGCCCCAAGCCGCCAAAGAAACCAAGGGCAATCAACACATTCAGCGAGGTGGTGGCACAAACACTCATGCCAAAGACGGCGGCGCCATAGGGCTCCCACACCGCATCGTTGAGAAACATGCTGAAGGTGAACAGGCAGAGAACCCCAAGAAACGCCCCGCCTGGGGGATGGTGCGCAGTTTCAAGAGCAGCTGGGGCAGGTGCAAGGCCAACCGCTGGGGAACATCGGGAGGTTCAGAACCCACAGGCACCGTCAAACCTGTGATGCGGCGTTCCACGCCAAATACAGACACCACCCCCAGCCCCAGCAACACCAGTGGCATCAACACCGACAGGACCCGCGGCCGTTCGGCTTCCGTGGTGCGATCGGCGATCAAGGCCGAAAAGGCTGTTCCACCAGCGGCAATTGCCGTGCCGATCGCCACGAACACGAGAATCAGAAGGCCAATCAGCAGCCCATTGAGCTCTCCGCCGTAGGCCTCCATGCTATTGGCCAAGCGCAGCACCAGCTGGCAGGCCACCCCGAACAACAGGGCGATCGCCAACGAGCTGATGACGATGAAGGGGGTGCGCCGCAGCAGGCTGGGGGGGGATGCGATCGGAGCGATGGCCGAACCAGGCGCGGGTAAACCCCATCAACTGCTGACCACCCACGGCCAAGGCCGCCAGCGACGCCGGCAGCTGGATGTCTTAAATCAACAGACGGTTCAGCAGTCCCAGGATGAGCACGCCAAGGATTCCAAGACTCAGCCGGGACAGTCCAAGTTGCATTCCGAGGTGGAGCGGCCGCATCGCAAGTGATCGAAATCCAAAATCCCGATCATTCTCACTGATTAACCGAAAAACTCAGTTGCTTTCCTCAGACAACACAATCCTGAGTTTCTATGCGGCATAGCCGGCCTAGGCGAGCCGTATACCACAACAAAAGCTTGAGAAAACTCCTGTTAAAAGCCTATTTATTCGCGCCAATCCATCGCTTTAAAAAGAGATGCAATCCGAGCTGCCCTTCATCATTTAAATGCACCACACAGACACAGACTGGATCACCAGTACAACTTCTCCACAATTGCAGACCAATACAACCTCGACTCCCCTGACATTTCCCCTTACCTCCAAAGCTTCAATTCGTCCTTGCAATAAATATTGCAGAAACACATTTCAGCCACGACTTAAAATCATGTCGAACAATCGTCGGACCCCATAAAAAATTTCCGTCTCAGCCTTCAGCCAACTTGATATCGCACAAACGGGTATCAATCGATGCGAGCAGCTGTACCGCAAACATCGGCGTCTCCTGAATCGCAAACAGAAATTTGTCGCGGTTCATGGCAATCAAACGGCACTCACTAGTGGCCGTGGCTGTGCTCAGACGCTGATTGTCCTCCACCACCAAGGCCCCCGCGCCGAACACATGGCCTAAAAGGATGTCCTCATGTCCCTCATATCCTGCTGAATCGATCCAGGTGAGCCGCACGGATCCTTCCAGCAGGCCATACATGCAGGCGCCGGTTTCTCCCGTACGAAACAGCACTTCACCCGGCTTGAGATGAATCACCTCAGCCTTGCTGGACAAGGCACGCATGGTGTCGAGCGCATACATGGAACCAGCGCGACTCAAACAGAAGTCAGAGCCAGGGCTGCACCGAAGCCTTGGCGCACATCCTCCTGAGAGATCAAACCATCATGGTCATGATCCAGGGCATCAAAGATCGCATCACTGCCGAGCCATTCATCGCGGGTGATCGAGCCATCGCCGTTCATGTCGTTGAGCATGAAGATCTCAGAAACGGCGTGGCGGAAGGCGGAGCCACCCTCCAGTTCCGCCAAACGATGGGCCAGTTGATGCTCCAGCGTTTCAATTGCCTTGCTGAAGCCTTTGATTCCCTCGGTGAGTTTGTCGCTGGCCATCCGATCGTCCTGCATCAATGCGTCAAAGCTGGTGCGATCGACGTGGATCTTGGCTTCGCCATCCGTGGGATGGGCCGCATCCAATTTCTGAGTCAGCACGGCATCACTCTCACGGAGTTGATCCAACAACTTCGGTGAAATCGTGAGCAGATCGCAACCTGCCAGCTCCGTGATCTCATCGATGTTGCGGAAGCTCGCCCCCATCACCTCCGTGCTGTAGCCGTGAGTCTTGTAGTAGTTGAAGATCTTGGTCACCGAAATCACGCCGGGATCTTCCTGCCCGGGATAGGAGTCGCGCCCGGTTTCTGCCTTGTACCAATCCAAGATGCGCCCGACGAAGGGGGAAATAAGGGTGACGCCGGCTTCGGCACAGGCAACCGCCTGACCGAAACCAAACAGCAGGGTGAGGTTGCAGTGAATTCCCTCTTTCTCCAGCACCTCGGCGGCTTTTATGCCTTCCCAAGTGGAAGCAATTTTGATCAGCACGCGATCGTTGCTTATGCCGGCATCGTTGTACAAACGAATCAGCTTGCGCCCCTTTTCAATCGTGGCGTCGGTATCAAAACTCAGGCGAGCATCCACCTCCGTTGACACACGACGGGGAACAATCTTGAGAATCTCCTTACCGAAAATCACACTGATTTCATCGAGCGCCTCCCGTACCACGTCTTCAACCGCTGCGTCGCTACCCATCAACTTGCGCGATGACCGCAACGCCTCATCAATCAGGTTCTGGTAGGCCGGAATCTGCGCAGCAGCCAGAATCAACGACGGGTTGGTGGTGGCATCCCTGGGGGTGAACTTACGGATAGCCTCCAGATCACCCGTGTCGGCAACGACCACGGTCATTTGTGAAAGCTGATCGAGCAGGCTGGCCATGATGTACGACGGCTCAATACCCGTAACGTAGCGGCGCTTTTTGATGCGTCAGCTGTTGAAAAGCTTGTTCAATTCAGCAGGTTTTGAGGGAGCAATGCGCTCCACAACCAGCAAGGCATCAATAATCTGCTTGGCGACGGGAACGGCCACGGTGGAGCCATAGGCGTTTTCACCTTGGGGCTCATCTACCACCACAAACACCACGTAACGGGGATCCTCAATCGGCAAAGTCGCTACAAAGCTGCAGATCTTGGCCCCTGGCAGATAGATCCCATTCAGGGCCTTCTGCGCCGTTCCCGTTTTGCCACCAATTCGGTAGCCGGGCGTTTTCGCACCCTTGCCACTGCCCTGATCCACAACAGATTCCATCCACTGGAGCACCGTGCGCGTGACCTCCGAATTCAGAACCTGGTGACCACTGGGTGCCGCCGCAGGTGCCAAGGCATCACCCGAACGGAAGCCACGGGTGATGTGGGGACTGATCAACTTGCCACCATTGGCCAGCATCCCGTGAAGCTGGACCAGCTTGAGCGGCGTCAGCGAAAACCCCTGACCAAAGGCCGTCGTCGCCGGCTCGATCGGCTGACTGATGAACTGCTTCTTGCTCTTGAGCTGTCCGGCCACCGCTCCAGGTAGGTCGGTGTCGGGACGCTGATTGATGCCAAGACGCTCCATCCAGTTCCAGTAGGCATCGTCGTCAAGACGGCGCATGGCTTGGACCATGCCGACGTTGCTTGACACCTGCAGCACGGTGGCGAAATCCACCAAACCATGCGCTTTTTTGTCGTGGTTGTTGATCGGCCAACCACCGATCATGAGCTTGCCCACGTCATTCACCCTATCCGTCGCCTGAATGGCGCCGTCCTGTAGTGCCAAAGCCAGATTGATCGGCTTGAACGTCGAACCCGGTTCATAGAGATCCTGAACGGACCATTCCCGAAACCGCCCGGTGGGGAAATCCCAGTAGCGGTTGGGATCGTAGGTGGGTGTCGATGCCAGCACCAACAGCTCACCATTGGTGGCATCCATCACGATCGCGGCACCCTTTTGGGCTTTCCACTTGGCAACCTGCTCAGCAAGAGCGTTGAGTGCTACCTGCTGGAGCCTCGAATCCAGCGTCAGCTGCAGGCGCAAATCATCGCCATAAAAGGCTCCCGGGGCGAGGTTGGCCGGCAACGGCGTGCCGTCAGCGCCGCGGCGGAGATATTGGGTTTGCTCATGGCGAGCCAGATCACCATCACGGCTCTGTTCAAGACCTGCTTGAGGTTGCCGCTCCGCATTGAGAAAGCCCACCACGTTGGCGAACAACGCCGCCTGGGGATACACCCGCTGGGGATAGGCCTCCAGATCCAGACCGCTTATTCCTAGGGCACGGATGCGATCGGCCGTCTCCGGATCCAGCTCCTCAGCCAATTTGATCCCCGAGGCCTGGGTCCCCATGACCTTCAGCAGCGCAGGTACGGAACGAGCCAAGGGATCGGCCAACACCTCCGCCACATCCTCGGCAGGGCGGACGAGATTTGGGGCATCTCCCGGCATGTTGAAGTAGCGGGGATGGGCCCAGAGCCGAAACCGCTTTTCATCCATCGCGACCAGGCGTCCGGTGCGATCGACAATCGGTCGCCGTTGCCCCAAGGGTTGGGTGCGCTGCGTTTGCAGCTGACGGGCACGCTGCTCCAGATCGGGGGCTTGCACCAACTGCAGCCAGGCCATACGACCTACCAACCCCAGCAGGCCTGCAGCCAGGATCCAGAAAATGATCCAAAGCCGCTTGGGGGGAACCTGGGTCAAAGGAACGACCCGCGCGCGGGAACGCCGCGAACGGACGGGTCGATGCCCTGACAGCCGCGTCATCAGTACCCCGCCCGAATGGGCTGATTTCCCAGGGCCTGGAGAGATGCCATGGGAGAGGACGCGGACGCTTGCTGAGAGCCCAGATCGGGGGGATCGAGATGCACCAGATTGGCCACTTGCGTTGGCACCAGGCGGTTGGGCTGCTGAGAACGATGCAACAGATGCTGTTCCATCACAGCGGTTGATTCCGTCAAGCGGTGTGCCTGGGTGCGTGTTGCCTCCAGCAGGTGGAAGGCAACGGTCCAGCGATGCTGCCAGTGCAGCGTGAGACCAGCCAGAACAGCGACTGCCGCAATCAAACCCAGCAATGTGCCGTCCATCAGGCGATGGAGCCCCCCAACGAGAGGGGAGCGTCGTGCAATGCGTCCGGAGGACAGTGACCCTTGAATCAGCTCGAAAGCCGTGGTCGATGCACGCTTTTCCGGAGCGGCAACCACCGGGATCACAGGCGAATAGGTTCAGTGAACCACCTGCAGAAAGGCGGGGCAAGGCTCAGAGCAGCAGCAGATTCAGGAACGTCACGGCGTTCCACAGCCCATGCATCAGCACCGAGGGCCACAGGCGTCCGCTGCGCAGCCGCACCAAGCCAAGCCCAACCCCCAACACAGTGAGTGGCGCCAACTCGCCAACACTGATGTGGGCCATGGCAAACAACAGGCCACTGAGCAGGACCCCCGGGAGGGGACCGAGCCGGGTCGCCAACACCGGCAGTAAGGCACCGCGAAAAATCGTCTCCTCAAACAGCGGCGCCAGCACAACCGCAGTGAGAGCAAGCAAGGCCAGGGCAAGCGGATCACGGCTGCCCAGCACCAACTCCAACAGCGGATTGCTACCCCCGGGATCCCCCACCAGGCGCACGAGCAACCACCCCGTGAGCATCACCACCGGCGTCACCATCAACCAGCCCGCCAGCGCATCGCGCAGAGCTGAGAGCAGCGGACGCACGCGCCACAGCATCCATCCGCCAAGCGGTGCCCTCTCCTTGGGCAACGAACGCAGTTGCCGCCAAAGGATCAGCAGGCTCGGCAGGGCCATCACGCCGTAGTTGATCACCACGCTGACGGCTTCACGACGAGGACTGCCCAGCCCCACCGTCAGTGCACCCACCAGCGGAAACGCCACCAGTGGAACGCCAACAGCACTGATCACGACGAAGCCACCCGCCACCAGAAGCGCCATGTCGACCAGGGTCAGCTCCGGCCCCTGAACATCTGGCCAGGCCATCAGCCGGCCTCGCAGCAAACGCCAGGCCTGACCAAGCAACAGCAGGCCACCGAGCAGGGCCGTCACCAGGGGCAGCACCGTGCTGAGGGCCAAACGGAACGCCGCTTTCCCCGCGGCTGAAGCATCGATGCAGAGCGTCGGATCAGAGACCCCCGCTTCGCAGTGCAGCTGCTGGAGCAAAGGATCGTCGGCATCGCGTGCAAGGTCCGCTGATGCGGAACCTTGACCCTGCAACAACAGAAGCATCTGTTGCTGCCGCTCATTGCGCTGCTCTGGGCTGATTCCCACCAGGGCCTTAAGCAGCGCATCACGTGGCGACTCCCCGAGGAGGGCGTCCCGCAACGGGGGAGGCACTGCTGGTTCAGCAAGAAGCGTCAGCTCCTGCTGCTGAAGACTCAGGGCCGGTGCCACCGAAGGTCGCGAAAGGCTGTCAATCAAGCCCGAAAACCAGATAAAACCAGCCAAAGAAAGGGACAAGGCCGCCAGAAGTCCCTTCCAGCGCGGGGAAACCGGTTGTGGGGAACTGGGCACCAGCGGGCATCAACTTCCCACGATTGTCCCCCCGAAAGGCCGCTTCCATACGATGACCGCGCCTTGACGCTGCAGCGTGCCCCTTCGTCTTCTTCTGGTCCGCCACGGTCTCAGCAGTTTCAACAAGGAACGGCGCATCCAGGGCCGTGATGATCTCTCGAACCTCAGCGAGGAGGGGCATGAGCAGGCCAGGGCCCTGGGCCGCTCGCTCCAGGACGTGAGCATCCAGGCCATCTACAGCTCTCCTTTGCAGAGGGCGGCGGCAACCACTGCGAGCCTGCTGGAGGCAAAAGGCAGGCAGACACCGGGTCCCGTCTTTGACGACGGACTGCTGGAAGTGGATCTGGAGCCCTGGTCCGGCCAGACCATTGACGAGCTGACTCAAGGCTCAACGGAGGCCTACAAGATCTGGAAGCAGCGGCCTATGGAACTGGAGCTCCAGCGTCGTGATGGTTCGAGCTACAAGCCACTGCCTGAACTGATGGAACAGGCGCGGGACTTCATCAGCAACCTGTTGGAGCGCCATCCCGCCAAAGGCAACGACACGGTGCTGGTGGTGGCCCACAACGCCATCCTGCGCTGCCTGATGATGGTGTTGCTGGGGGAACCCGACCAAGGCTTCCGGCGTCTCCGCGTCGACAACACCTCCCTTTCCATCTTCAACCTCCGGCCGGGAGAGAACGGCCCCCAGGTGCAGATCGAATGCTTAAACAGCACCACGCATCTGCAACCGCTGCCGGAGAGGGGCAAAAACGCCAGGCTGATTTTGGTGCGACACGGCGAAACCGACTGGAACAAAGCCGGGCGCTTCCAGGGGCAGATCGATATTCCGCTCAATGAAAACGGTCGCCATCAAGCCGCGGCCGCCCGCGATTTCCTCAAAGACATCCCCATCGATCGGGCCTGGAGCAGCACGCTGTCGCGCCCAACCGAAACGGCCCAGATCATTCTCGAGGCGCATCCCGATGTACCCCTGACTCAGATCGACGGCCTGGTGGAGATCGGACACGGTCTCTGGGAAGGCAAGCTCGAATCCGAGATCAGAGAGGGCTGGTCGGAGCTGCTGGACACCTGGAAACGTGCTCCGGAAACCGTGCAGATGCCTGAGGGGGAAACCATCCAGGACGTGTGGGCCCGTTCCGTCCGGAGCTGGGGAGAGATCGCTGGCGAGCTGAAGCCTGAGGAAACGGTGCTGGTGGTCGCCCACGACGCCGTCAACAAAACGATCCTCTGCGATCTGTTGGGGCTGACCCCAGCCGATATCTGGGCCGTCAAACAGGGCAACGGTGGCGTCACGGTGGTCGACATTGCCGCCGATCCAGGCCAGCCTGCAGTGGTGACCTGCCTCAACCTCACCTCCCATTTCGGAAGCGTGATTGACCGCACGGCAGCAGGCGCTCTCTGACGTCATGAACGACACCTTGCTGCTGGATCCGGTTCGCGTCCTGCGTGGCCCCGGAGATTCGGTTCAGCGCGGTGCAGTCCTGATCCACCGAGGGGTGCTCGTCGGCTTTGACGACCAGGCCCGGCAGCAGGCCCTCGGCCTGGGCATCAAAGCCAGTCCAGCACCGGCTCAACTGGTTGCCCCCTGCCTGGTGGATCCCCATTCCATCCTTGAGACCCCCTTCAGTGGAGATCAAGAAACAGCCGTGAGCCTGCGGCACTGTGCAGCCGCAGGGGGCTACGGCCAGATTGCCCTAATTCCCCGCAGCAGCAGCTGGCGCGATTGTCCTGAGCGGCTCCAGGGATTCCGCCTCGATCAGGATCAGACGGCAACGGTTCGCCTGCACCTTTGGGGCGGCTTCAGCCGCGGCGGCAAGGCCGATGAACTTGCTCCCCATGGCGATCTTCTCGAACACGGTGCCATCGGACTGGCGGACGATGACGCCATGATTCCAACCCCGTTGCTGGAACGGGGACTGCTGCTCGGAGAGATGGGGGGATGCCCGGTGCTCGTGGCACCCCGGGATCCCGATCTGCAAGGGGAGGGTTTGCTGCGGGAAGGGGTGGAGACGCTGCGGGCCGGATGGCCAGCGGATCCGATCACCAGCGAGACCGTTCCTCTCAGCCAGTTGCTGCTGCTGCATCAACGCCATCCGGAACGACAACTGCGGCTGATGAACCTCTCCACGGCAGCCGCGGTGCAACAACTTTCAGGCTGCGATTCCCCTCCCTTGAGCAGCGTGAGCTGGTGGCATCTTCTGACCGACCGCAGCATGCTGGCCAGCAGCAACCCGGGCTGGCGTGTTTGTCCATCCCTCGGTGGACCAGACGATCGCCAGCAGTTGATCCAGGCTCTTTATCGGCGAACGATTACTGCCGTGGCTGTCCACGCTGTGCCTCTGGATGCCGAGGACATGCTGCTGCCAGGTGATCAGCGCCCCGCAGGCCTCAGCGGCCACCATTTGGTGCTTCCTGCGCTGTGGAATGCCCTGGTGCGGCCTGGACGCTGGACCGTGGAAGATCTTTGGCAGGCCCTCAGCTTTGGGCCGTCGGCGCTGATCGACCAGCCCACTGAACAGCTTGAGCATGGCAGCCGGCGCTGGCTGCTGTTCGATCCCGATCAAAGCTGGACCATCAGCAGCAACACCCCTGGAGCACCGCGTGCTGCCAACATCCCTTGGATAGGCCGGGAGCTTCAGGGACGGGTTGTGGCCTGTGGCCTCAGTTGCTGAGCGGACCGATGCGCGAAGGAGGCCAGAAGCGGAAAACGGCACGCCCAATGATCTGATCGTCAGGCAAAAACGGGCCGCCCGGCCAGCGACGAGCATCCTGGCTGTTGCGGCGGTTGTCGCCCAGAACAACAACTTTGTCTTCGGGAACAACGGCATACAGGCCCTTGCAGCCGATCATTCCGTCGCGATCGGAGCAGAAGTTGGTGACGTAAGGCTCGTTGAAGGCCGTGCCGTTAATGCTCACGGCACCACGGCCGTTGACCTCCAAGACATCACCAGGAACACCCACCACCCGTTTGATCCAAGCCTCACATTCGGGATAGCGCTGCAACAGCACACGATCCACAACCCAGCTGATGCCCGGGAAGGTGACGAAGCCGCACTTCAGTGGATTGGGTTGCCCCGCCTCCAACTTCCAAACGGGATCGAAGGCACTGGGAGAATTGAACACAACGATCTCTCCCCGCTGAGGAGGTCGTGAGCGGTACGACAGCTTCTCGACGATCAACTTGTCGCCGACCTGAAGACCCGGCAGCATCGATCCCGAAGGGATGTAGCGGGCTTCAAAGGCGAACTGCCGAAGCAGGAGATAAAGCGAAACCGTGAACAGAAATGGGGCCCAGAACTCCCACATCGCGCTCACTCTGCCCTTCACATCGGAAGACCCTCTCTCGGCGTTCAATGTGGGCAGGCTCAATCTTTCGATCCACGATAAGGGCAACCTGCAGACCCCATGATCCGTCCACGCTGGCAAGCACTCAAGCCCCAACACGGCCTGCTCAGCTGGCGCCGGTGGGACCAGGCCATTGCTGTTATCGCCGCAGTCAATCTCACCTGGGTCGCCATTGACCTCACTTACATCCCCCTTCGGAATTTCTGGCTGCAACGCAATCTTTATCCAGTGCCATCGCTTCCCCTGGTGGTTCCCCTGCCCTGGCTGCCAGACATCACCCCATTGCTGGATCCACTCAAGGGCATCGAACCCCATCGCGACACCAAGGCCTACCTCAAGGCCTACACGGCCCTAGATCGGGCATTGCAGCAGAACGGCTCAAGCACTGCTGAAAGCACCAATCTGCTGAAGCAGCAAGCGGTGCTCACCACAACGCTGATGAACAGCAACCCTTTCATCAGTTCTGGCCAAGCCGGCGCGCTTGAAAAATTCAAGAACCGACTCCGCGCCCGTACCGGCCTGGAATCAGCACGTGACTCCGCCAACCTGCTCTTAAGCCCCGAGCATCTGGAACGCTTCCCCTGGAGCCAGGAGCGTTACTTCTGGAGCCAGAAGATCCTGCCACTGGTGGAGAGCAACTACTGGCGAAGCATCGATGAAAACGGCCGCCCCAGCGATTTGAGCTGGCGCATCGACACGCCGTTTCAACTGCTGTTTCTGCTCGACATTCTTCTGCGCGCCTGGCGTCTGAAACAGCGCTATCCGGCGATCCGCTGGCGCGACGCCCTTTTACGCCGCTGGATCGACCTACCCCTGCTGCTGCCGTTTGCGCGCTGGCTCAGGGTGATCCCTGTCTCAGAGCGGCTTTGCGGAGCCGGCCTACTGCAACTCGAACCGCTTCGTGCCGTGATCAGCCGCGGCGTGGTGGCCCTGTTGGCAGTGGAGCTGTTTGAAGTGATCGCCATCAGGGTGGTCGATGCTCTGCAGCAATTGATCCGATCACCACAGCTGCCGGAGAAGGTTCGCGGACTCTGCAGCTATCAAAGCAGTGATTTGAACGATGAGCGGGAGGTGATCGAGCTGCTGCGGTTGTGGCTTCCCCTGGTGCTGACCCGCATTGGCCCGGCCATGCGACCGCAACTGCAAGCCGTGATCAGCCATCTGGTGCAGCAGAGCTTGGACCAGAACGTCGTGCCGGATGCCCTGCGGCGGCTTCCTGGACTGCAAAACGCCGAATCAGAATTCAGCCGCCAGCTGGCCGAAAGCATGGTGACCTCAGTGCTCGACCTATCCAAGGGAGCCGGAAACCGCATCGGTCAGCGTGACCCGGTTCTGGAGTCCCTTGGATCCGAGACCTTGGATCGACTCTGGGAGGAACTGGCCCATACCCTTGAGCAGGGTCCTGTACTGAGCCGTAGCCAGGATCTGCTGGTCGCACTCCTGGAAGAGATCAAACTCTCGAGCTTCAGGCAGATCCGCGACCAAGGCGATGTGGACGCCCTGATCAGCGAATTGGATGGCTTGAACTTCAGCCCTGGAGTGCTAACTCCCAAAGATCAGGCTTGAACCCGGTCAGATACGTGGAGCTATTCACTTCCACAAACGGACGTTTGATCAATTTGCCATCTGCAGCTAAGGCATCCATCGCCTGGTCATCCGACATAGCCTTTAGTGCTGCCGCGCCCATAGCGCGATAACTCTGGCCACTGGTGTTGAACAACAGCTTTCTTTCACCGAGGGATTGGTAAGCGGCCGCCAGCATGACTTTGGACGGTGGAGTCAGGGTGATGTCGTGTACCTCATGGGCGATGCCTCGCTCGGTAAGCCAGGCCAATGCCTTTCGACAGGTGCTGCAGCGGTTGTAGCTGTAAACCTGGAGGGTTCCGGCCAAGACTCAGCGGCCGAACAGGGATTTGATAGCACCAACGAGGCTGTTGGAGCCGCGGCCCACACCTTCAGCCGGACTGGTACGAACGGTGACATCACCAAACACTGTGGTTCGGCAGCTCAGACGGAAGTTCGCAGGACGGTCAGCCAGATAGACCTCTTCGACGTCGCTGCGGGGGGACAAGTTGGCCTGCCCTTCAACCACCTCCATCACACATGTGCCGCACTGACCAACGCCACTGCAGTTGTTGAGGTTGTTGAGACTCTTGTAGGGATTGACGCCTGCATCAAGTGCAGCCTTACGCAGATTCGCGCCCTCGATGCAGCCAACCTGCTGGCCTTCCTGCTCGAATCGGATGGTGGGCACGGTTTCTGCAAATCTCAATGCGCACCAACTTACAAGCATCCGGCCTGATCAAGGGGCTCTTTCCTGAGATCAATTGGCTGCATTGATGCAGGAATCAAGTAACGGCTGAACCGCATCGAGGTCGCGCCATCCATTAATCGTCACGACACCCCCCTGCAACGTGCGGTGAGTCCTGAAGAATTCCGCAACCTCCTCAAGCTGGGATGCGGCGATCTGACGAATGCTGCGGATGTCATCCTGACCGGGATCTGCATCAGGAACACAAAGAATCTTCCCGTCGTAAGCATCCCGATCGTGGAGATCCAACACGCCGATGGGGCGAGCCTTGATCAGACAACCCGCAAACGTGGGCTCAGCCATAATCACCATGGCATCGAGGGGAGAGCCATCCTCCGCCAGCGTGTTGGGGATGAAGCCGTAATCGAAGGGGTAACGCACCGAGGAATGCATCACCCGGTCGAGGACCATCACGCCAGCTTCGGCGGAGTACTCGTATTTATTCCTGCTTCCTGCCGGAATCTCCACTATGAGATTCACCAATCCTGGCGAAGGTGACGGGGGGAGCTGATGGAGATCCATGCCGATCCGAGGCGGTGGGGATCAGTTGCGGAGAAGGGAACGTTCGATCCGTGATCACAGCAACAAGAGGAGCGCTGAAACTGACAACAGCAATCAGCAATCCTTTGATGGCCGTCAACGAGGCGCGACGACTAAACGGCTCATCCGCCTCCGACGACGCGATGGCGTCATCGTGAGACGGGTGGGGAACATCTGAGGCCATAAAACGGGGAGCTGCAAAAGCCCCCTCTTCAGATCACAACGTTGATCAACTCATTCTGTCACTGCCAAAAGCAGGACGCACAGATCATTAAGCGGCGGGCCGGTCTTGCTGGTCAAGACGTGCGCTCAGGTCAGAAGGTGGTTGTCCTCCTCTTGACTCAAGTTGGCTTCGGATCAGTCGGAGCTCCTCAAGGATCGATCCCAAAATTTGCTGCGTCGCCGTTGAGGGAGCGTTCAGCACCTCCACCGTGACTTCCTTGATGCGTAGAACATCTTTGGCGAAGCGCGCCACCTCGTTGGGGTGGAACATCAGCGGATCTTTCTGATCGCTGCGGTACTCCGGATTCAGCTTGCGGGGGTTGAAGGGAGGATTGAGGTTGCGAACGTCTGTATTTGTGTACCGGTAAACCGAGGCACGGGAGCGGTTAAGGGATTTCTGAACGTCGTCGATTCCGACCAGGGCCTCAGCTTGCGCAGACGGCTGGGCTGGATCCATGGAAATCTCGGCCGCTTGTTGAACGCTTGACGCCACAGATTCGACGGACCGAGGAAACATGAGACGGGCCTAGGACAGGCTGGATTGAGCTGGACGGTAGCAGTCGAGACTCAGGGCGCACAGTGGAATTCCAGCAAAACAGACACTTCCACGATCGGCATGCCTCCGAAGCGGTGATAACTTCCAAATTCCATTTTCTTGCGATTGATGCGCGTCTCCCGCCTGCTGCTGGTGACGCTTCGGGATGTTCCCGCCGAAGCGGAGATCACCTCGCATCAGTTGCTTCTAAGGGCCGGCTTTATCCGTCGCGTTGGATCAGGGATCTACGCCTACCTCCCCTTGATGTGGAGGGTGCTTCAGAAGATCACCGCCGTGGTGCGAGAGGAGATGAACCGCGCTGGCGCCCAAGAAACGTTGCTGCCACAACTACATCCTGCTGAGCTCTGGCAAAAAAGTGGCCGTTGGCAGGGCTACACCGCTGGAGAGGGGATCATGTTTCACCTCAAAGACCGACAAAGCAGAGAGCTGGGGCTTGGCCCAACCCATGAAGAAGTAATCACCAGCCTGGCGGGTGAGCTGCTGAGGTCATACCGGCAGCTCCCAGTGAACCTCTTCCAGATCCAGACCAAATTTCGCGACGAGATCCGTCCCCGCTTTGGCCTGATGCGAGGCCGCGAATTCATCATGAAGGACGCCTACTCCTTCCATGCCAGCGAAGCAGATCTTCGCGAAACCTACGGCGACATGGATCAGGCCTACCGCCGCATCTTTGAACGTTGTGGCCTGGATGCCGTCCCTGTCGATGCCGATAGCGGAGCCATCGGCGGCGCCGCCTCCCAGGAGTTCATGGTGACAGCGGAGGCCGGGGAAGACCTGATCCTGATCAGCGATGACGGCCAATACGCAGCCAATCAAGAAAAGGCTGTTTCGATCCCATCCGCCGCATCTCCTCTCGCCGATGGTCCGGAAGAATCGGTTCCAACTCCTGGGTTGGGCAGCATCGAGAGCCTCTGCGTCGCCAAAGGCTGGGACCCGAGCCAAGTGGTGAAGGTGCTGCTGTTCGTAGCGACGCTCGACGATGACACCCTCCAACCCCTGCTGGTGAGCCTCCGTGGTGACCAAGAGCTCAACCCGACCAAGGTTGTGAACGCCGTCAGCCAAATCCTGAACAAGGATGTTCTCGATTGCCGGCCGATCACACCAGACGACAACAACCGTCAGCAGATTGATCTGATCCCCTTTGGATCGATCGGGCCCGACCTCTCCGATGAAGTCCTGCAGGGAGCCAAGACCTGGGAGCAAACATTCCTGCGTCTGGCGGACGAAACCGCCAGCGAACTCGGCAGCTTTATCTGTGGTGCCAATAAGCCCGATTTGCACCGTTTCAACACCAGCTGGGCCGCCATGGGGCAGAAGCCGGTCAACCTGGATCTGCGCAATGCACGGGCAGGCGACGTCTGCACACACAACCCCGAATCGCTGCTGACTGAAAAAAGGGGCATCGAAGTTGGCCACATTTTCCAGTTGGGCCGGAAATATTCCGATGCCATGGAGAGCCGTTTCACCAACGAGAACGGCAAGACCGAACCGTTCTGGATGGGTTGCTACGGAATCGGCGTTTCCAGGCTGGCGCAGGCTGCCGTCGAACAGCACCACGACGACAGCGGCATCTGTTGGCCGACCGCCATCGCCCCCTTTGAAGCCATCGTTGTTGTTGCCAACGTCCAGGACGAGACCCAGGCCCAGCTTGGGGAAGCGCTCTATTCAGAGCTTCAGGATGCCGGAGTCGATGTGCTCATCGACGACCGCAAAGAACGCGCCGGCGTCAAGTTCAAAGACGCAGATCTGATCGGCATCCCTTGGCGGATCGTGGTGGGACGCGACGCGAACGAGGGAACCGTTGAAGTGGTGTGCCGCAGCAGCCGCGAGGTGCAGAAACTCCCCCATGCTGAGGCTGTGACCTGCCTGATCAAGGCACTCCACCCCTAAAGTTGGACAACATTGAAGGGTTTCATGCTCTCCGCACTGACACGCCTGCTTCGCCCCCTCAGCCGGGCTGCCATAGCCCTTGGTCTGGGATTATGCCTTCTCCTGACAGCCTGCAGTGGGGATGCCGAAGCTCGTCTCAGCGGCGACTACGTGGAAGACACCGTGTCGGTCTCCCGCACCCTGCTAACGGTGATTGACTTGCCTCAGGACGATCCGACCCACGCCGAAGCTGAAGCCGACGCGCGGGTATTGATCAATGACTACATGTCCCGTTATCGGCCCCAACCCCGTGTGAACGGACTCAGCTCCTTCACAACGATGCAAACAGCACTGAATTCTTTGGCTGGTCATTACGCCTCCTACGCCAATCGCCCCCTGCCTGAAGCGCTGCATGACCGCATCGCCAAGGAACTCAACAAGGCTGAGAAATCAGTGGTCCGGGGCAGCTGAGTCCTGAAGACAATTTCAGCTTTGACGAGGCCACCCGAGATCTGAGATACTCGCGGATTGTGCATATCTGCGGCTTCGGGCCGCCATGTTCTTGGCCAACGTTGTCGTCATCGGAGCGCAGTGGGGTGACGAGGGAAAAGGAAAGATCACCGATCTTCTGAGCCGCTCCGCCGATGTGGTGGTTAGGTATCAGGGTGGTGTGAATGCAGGCCACACGATTGTTGTTGACGATCGTGTGCTCAAGCTGCACCTGATTCCCTCTGGAATCCTCTATCCAGACACGATCTGCCTGATCGGATCCGGCACGGTGGTGGATCCCAAGGTGATGCTCGGTGAGCTGGACATGCTCATCGCCAATGACATTGATATTTCAGGGCTTCGCTTGGCATCCACCGCCCACGTGACGATGCCCTACCACCGCCTGCTCGATCAGGCGATGGAGAAGCAGCGGGGGGCACGCCGGATCGGAACCACAGGCCGCGGAATCGGCCCCACCTACGCCGACAAGTCGCAGCGCAGTGGCATCCGCGTCATCGACCTCCTGGACGAACAGCGGCTAAGCGAACGCCTTGAAGGCCCACTTCAAGAGAAGAACGAACTTCTTCAAACCATCTACGGCGTTGCTCCCCTGAACGCCGAAGACGTCATCCAGGAATACCTGGAATACGGCAAGCGACTAGCACCCCACGTGGTGGAGTGCACCCAGACGATTCATCAGGCAGCGCGAGCTCGCAAAAACATCCTGTTTGAAGGTGCCCAGGGCACGCTTTTGGACCTGGACCACGGAACCTACCCGTACGTCACTTCCTCCAATCCAGTTTCCGGAGGTGCCTGCATCGGTGCAGGCGTCGGCCCGACCCTGATTGACCGCGTCATCGGCGTCGCCAAGGCCTACACCACCCGCGTGGGTGAAGGCCCCTTCCCCACCGAACTAAGCGGAAGCCTGAATGACCAGCTCACGGAACGCGGCGGTGAATTCGGCACCACCACTGGCCGGCAACGTCGCTGTGGCTGGTTTGATGGCGTGATCGGTCGCTATGCCGTACAGGTCAACGGCTTGGACTGTCTGGCCGTGACCAAGCTGGATGTTCTGGATGAACTGGACGAAATTCAAGTCTGTGTGGCCTATGAACTCAATGGCGAGCGAATCGAGCACTTCCCGAGCAGTGCCGATGATTTCGCCCAGTGCAAACCCATCTTCGAAACGCTGCCTGGCTGGCAGTGCTCCACCGAAGAATGCCGCAGCCTTGAAGACCTCCCCAAACCGGCCATGGATTACCTGCGCTTCCTCGCCGATTTGATGGAAGTGCCGATCGCCATTGTCTCCCTGGGGGCCAGCCGTGATCAAACCATCGTTGTTGAAGATCCGATCCATGGCCCCAAGCGGGCCTTGTTGAGCGCCTGAGCCTCTGAGGTTCATACTTCGGGGCTGCTTTCCATGCGCCGATGTCATCAGAGACCCGTTTCCCCAGCGCCTGCAGCCTCGATGTCGTTGGCATCGGAAACGCCATCGTCGATGTTCTGGTGCAGACGGACGACAATTTCATCGCTGAACACAGCCTCCAAAAAGGGGCCATGGCGCTGATCGATGAACAACAAGCTGAGGGTCTCTACAAGGCCAGTGGCGCTGGCCTCGAGACCTCCGGTGGCTCGGTCGCAAACACCATGGTGGGCATCGCCCAGCTCGGAGGTCGCGCTGGTTTCATCGGCCGTGTTCGGGACGACCAGCTCGGCAGCATTTTCAGCCACGACATCCGGGCCGTTGGTGCACGCTTTGAGACACCAGCAGCCACCAGTGGAGCCACAACAGCGCGCTGCCTGATTTACGTCACGCCCGATGCCGAGCGGACCATGTGCACATTCCTCGGGGCCTCAACCCAACTGGAGCCCGAGGATCTCGACCTTTCCATGGTCAAGCAAGCCAAGGTGCTTTACCTGGAGGGCTACCTCTGGGACAGTCCTGCCGCCAAACGGGCCTTTATCGCCGCCGCCGAAGCCTGCCGCGAAGCAGGCGGAAAGGTCGCTCTTTCGCTCTCCGATGGCTTCTGTGTGGATCGGCACAGAGCGAGTTTTCTCGAACTGGTGAATGGCCACGTCGATGTGCTGTTCGCCAATGACGTCGAAATTCAGTCGCTTTATGAAACTGATGATTTCGACCAAGCCCTCGAAAGGGTGCGCGGCTGCTGCTCGGTGATTGCGATCACCCGTGGTGCCCAGGGATCCGTTGTGCTGAGTGAAGACCAGCGCTGGGATGTCGGCATCTTCGGCCTGGGTGATTTGGTGGACACCACGGGAGCAGGCGACCTCTATGCCGGGGGATTTCTGCATGGCTTCACCCAGGGAGAGTCACTCGAGCGCTGTGGTCAGCTCGGAGCCCTCTGCGCCGGCCAGATTGTGACCCAACTGGGGGCCCGCTCCCAGGTCTGCCTCAAGCAGCTGGCGGAGACGCATCTGAACTGAGCTCAGCGATTGCCCAGGCCCTGTAGGCCGGTGATGCCGTCACCGGCCAGCACAACCACTCGGGGGTGTCGTAGCCGTGCAGCTCTGAGACGGCCGAGCGCAGGGCGTCCACATGCTGAGCGGAGGTCTTCATCAGCAGTTGCACCTCATGGGACACCTGCAGTGCCCCCTCCCAGCAATAGAACGACTGAACGGGGTGGATGGACACACAAGCCACGAGATGGCGCTCCAGCAAGGCCTCAGCCAGCTGTTGGGCGCGTTCAGCATTCGTTTCCGTGGTCAGGGCCAGCACGAGCCCACTCTCTTCAATCACGCTCAAGCCGATCGATCAGGCTGCTGACATCCTCGACACACTCCACCCCATCGGGGGGGGATGGACGCCGCAACAGCAGCAAGCTCAGCCCCAGTTCCCTGGTGAGTTGATGCCAGAGCTGTTCCGTCACACCACCGGACTGGCGGCAGAGCACCACCCCAATGTCCCAGCGACGGCAGAGGGAGCGCTCGATCGCCCCGGGCACCTCCCCCTGCAGGGGGCGCACCACGGCCAGGTGATCAGGGGGCAGCCCTGCCCGCAAGGCCGAGCGCAATCCATCGGGGGACGGAAGTGCACGGCCATAGGGGATGGCTCCGGCGCGGCGCACAGCAGCAGTCAAGGCCGGAAGATGACGACCTCCAATGGCCAGAAGCAGTCGCTGGTCATTGAGCGGCTGGGCGGCCAATGCCTCGGCATCCTCCAGCAGAGAGGCCGCTCCCAGCGGTTCAAGGCGCCGCTCATAACGCAGCAGCGGTTGGCCGAGATCCGCACAAGCCGTGACCAGGTCATGGCTGACCCGAGCCGCAAAGGGATGCGTGGCATCCACCACCCAACGGAAAGGGCCCGACTGGTGCAGAGCTCCCGTCATTCCGACAATGCCCTGCAGGGCACCGATCGAGATCCGCTCCAGTGGCAGTCCTGCGTAGGCCTTCGCTGCAGTTGCAGTCACCACACTCACGCTCACACGCCAATTACGGCGGTAGAGCTCCTGCACCAAGCGCGGCCCTTCGCCGGTTCCAGCCAGCAGCAGCACACGACGCTGGTCATTCGCGGGGCCTTGCATCAGGATGTGCGCCGTCACCAGCTCAAGCCATGAACCATTGCGTTCTCGAAGTGGAGGTTATCGACGCACCGACGGTTCGATACACCCAGGACAACCAGACTCCCATTGCGGAGATGGCCGTGCGCTTTGATCCCCTTCGGGAGGGTGATCCACCAGGAGAATTGAAAGTGGTGGGCTGGGGCAACCTGGCCCAGGAGCTGCAGAACCGTGTGCAGACCGGTCAGCGGCTGTTGATTGAAGGTCGACTGCGGATGAACACCATGCCCCGGGGCGATGGCATGAAGGAAAAACGGGCTGAATTCACCCTGGCTCGGCTTCATCCAATCGGTGCGGCAGCCACAGGCGCACCCGCATCCGGCAACCCCTCAGCCCCGGCCCCAAGCCGCCAGGCCCCCGCGGCTGCGCCGACAAAAGTGGCGAAAGAGCCTGAACCGGCAAGCTGGAATGCTGCACCCCTGGTCCCCGACACCGACGACATCCCCTTCTGAATCAGAGGACGCTCGCAGGTGGGAGCAACTCAACGACCAGCTTCGTCCTGCAGTTCTGAGGCTCGGGTAATCAGTTGCCCGAGCTCCCGTTCAAGTGCGGCAAGGTCCAGCCGCAGCTCGGGCCAGCGACCACCATCAATCTGCTGCAGCAACCAGCTGCGATCACGGTCGAGCTGCTGGAGCAGATCATCCATGCCGGTCGACGATGGATCAAGCATCTAGCTCGGAGCAGTGGATCTCCATCCTGATGGCCTAGAGGTCAAAATGACGATCAAGCCAAGGCCTTCATGAAGGATTTCTTCTCCCCCGGCAGCCTCGTCACCATCGCCGGAGGCGTGCTGACTGTGATCGGTGCTACCGCTTACGCCACGGGAAGCGCCAACCTCAGCCTGCCCACGATTTTCTACGGAATCCCGATTTTGTTGGGGGGACTGGCCCTGAAATCGTCGGAGCTGCCACCAGCCATCCGGATAACACCGATCAAGACCTTTCAAAAAGAACGCGAAGCTGCAGCACCTGAACTGGGCAAGTTGCTCGGCGATGTGACGCGATGGCGCTATGGCCAGAAGGCCCATCTGGAGTCGTCTCTAGAAGCGCTCAAACTTTGGGACGAGGACACCCCGCCGCAGTTGGAGGAGATCGAAGAGCTGCATTCCGACAGCGGCTACGGCCTACGGATGCGTTTCCTGCTGGGAGCCGTCCCCCTCGAGCGCTGGCAAGAGCGGCAAGAGCGGCTCGGGCGTTTCTTCGCCAAGGGGATGCGAGCGGAACTCAAGGAACTGGATCAGCAACGGCTGGACGTTCTTCTGCTTCCAGCTGGTGACGTCTAAGCCATGGCCGAATCCACCCAAAACAACGATGACGCCCTCAGGGTTTCGGTGCTCAGCGAAGCCCTTCCTTACATCCAGCGCTTCGCCGGTCGGCGCATCGTGATTAAGTACGGCGGAGCTGCCATGGCCCATGCCGAACTGCGTGCTGCCGTCTTTCGCGACCTGGCTCTGCTGGCCTGCGTTGGGGTACAACCCGTCGTGGTTCATGGAGGCGGGCCCGAAATCAACCAATGGCTCCAGCGTCTGGAAATCCCCGCCGAATTCCGCGACGGACTGCGCGTCACCGACGCCGACACCATGGACGTGGTGGAAATGGTGTTGGTGGGCCGCGTCAACAAGCAGATCGTGAATGGGCTCAATCAGCTCGGCACCCGTGCTGTTGGTTTGAGCGGAAGTGACGGAAGCCTTGTGGAGGCACGCCCCTGGGGGGACGGCAGCCATGGTCTGGTGGGGGACGTTGCCCGCGTCAATCCCGATGTGCTCGAACCCCTGCTGGAGAAGGGTTATGTGCCCGTCATTTCCAGCGTTGCCGCAACCCCCGATGACGGACAAGCCCACAACATCAATGCCGATACGGTGGCTGGAGAGCTGGCGGCGGCCCTGGACGCCGAAAAATTGATCCTGCTGACCGACACCCCCGGCATCCTTGAAGACCGGGACGATCCCGACTCCCTGATCCGCAAACTGCGCCTCTCAGAGGCGAGACAGCTGATCGAGGACGGCGTGGTCGCAGGGGGCATGACGCCAAAAACGGAATGTTGCATCCGTGCCTTGGCCCAGGGCGTGTCAGCCGCCCACATCATTGATGGTCGGGTTCCCCATGCCCTCTTGCTCGAAGTCTTCACCGACGCTGGCATCGGCACCATGGTCGTGGGAAGCGGCTGAAGGGTGAGCGAGCAGGACGCAGCACTGGACCTCTCCGAAGCGGAGGCAGCCCTAGAGCGCGGGGACTACGGCCTGGGTCTGGAGCTGCTTCTCCCCCTAGCGGAGCAACACCCGATCAATAGCCCAGAGGGGCCTGGCCTTCGGCTCCTGATGATCACCGCCTGGATGGGCCAGGGGCAAGACGACAAAGCCATCGCCACCTGCAGGCTGCTGAGTCGCTGCCGTGATCCCAAGTTGCGCCAGCAAGCCAAACAACTGCTTGGGGTTCTTGAAGCCCCCAGCCTGGATCGTCCGGAAAGCTGGTCGATGCGGATGCCGCAACTGGAGCTGAATGGCTCCGGCAGCGGGCAGACCTCCACCATGCGGCGGCGGCGGTCGCGGCGTCCCGAACCCCCGCCACCACCACCAACGGGTCCGACGCGTTCACCCGGGGCGGGTTTCGCCGTGCTGGTGATGGCGGTTCTGCTGGGGATAACGCTGTTGCTGAGTGGCTGCGTCCAAATCGAGGCTGATCTCGACCTTCGCGGCCCGGATCGACTGGCCCTCACTTGGGACATGCGGAGCACCCAGGAACGCCCGCTGCCCTGGCAGGAGCAATTCGAGCGAGACCTGCAACGGGAGGTGCCCGGGTTGAAGATCGAACAAACAGGCCCAGGACGCCAAAAAATCAGCAGCCGTGTTGTGTCATCGCACGAGCTGGCGCAACAAATGGCCGCCGTGGTTGCCGTGGCTGGTCGCGCGGCTGGAGTCTCACTCCCCGCACCGGTACTCAAGCTCGAAGAACGCAACTGGCTGCTGGGGGTTCAGCAGCGCCTGCAGCTGATGGTGGACCTCAACGATCTGCCCGAGATCCCTGGGCTCGACGTTCATCTGAGCCTCAACCATGGGCGGGTTGAGCGCACGGCTCTTTCCGGCACCACCACCGAAGTCAGCTGGCAGGGCTGGCGCTGGAATCCGCTTGGCCTGGGGGCCGTGGTGATCCTGATGCTGTTGACCAGCAGCATGGTGCTGCAGGTGGTACGGCGGAAACTGGGCTTTGGCTTCCCAGAACTGCCCTCTTGATCAAAGCTGCTGCGGATCTGGATCGACAGTGAGCGCCACACCCTTGGGCAAGCCATCCCAGAGGGCCTGCCCCGGAGGCAATGGAAGCGAGGAGCCCGCCGGACCGTGCAGCAACAACTGCCATCGGCTCCGGCCAGCCACCCGGGCCACCGGGGCCGGGGCCGGACCCAACAGCCACCAGCTCTGGCGCTGACAAATCGGCCGGATCCGCTCCGCCAGAACCGCTGCTGCTGTTGCTGTTGTGCTGGGGGAATCTCCAGACAATCGCAGCAGACAAGCGCGACTGAAGGGCACCAGACCGGCTTCCTTGCGGAGGGCCACTTCCTGGGAGAGGAACGCTTCATAACGACCATCCACCAGGTGTTGAATCACCGGGTGCTCTGGGGTGTAGGTCTGCACCAACACCTGCCCCGGTCGCTCACCTCGACCGGCACGGCCCGCCAACTGCAACAGCAACTGCAGAGCCTGCTCTCCTGCGCGGAGATCTGGGCGGTGCAGCAGCCCATCCGCCGCGAGTACCGCCGCCAGGGTGACCCGCGGCAGATCCATCCCCTTGGCCAGCATCTGCGTGCCGATCAAGACATCGGCTTCTCCGGCAGCAAAACGGTCCAACAGGCGTCGATGGCCATCACGCCCCCCGGTGGAATCGCGGTCAAAGCGGAGCAAGCGAAGACCTTCGAGCTCCTGGGAGAGCAGTTCCAACACCTTCTGGGTACCAGCCCCAAAGGGTTTAAATGCCGTTGAACCACAGTGACTGCAACGGTTCTCCAGGTCCTCACGATGGTCACACCAATGGCATCGCAGCCACTGACGTCCGCCCTGGCCGCCGTGAACGGTGAGCGCCACATCGCAGTGGGGGCACATCACCACCTCGCCGCAACTGCGGCAGCTCAAAAAGGGGCTGTACCCCCGCCGAGGAACCAAAACTACGGCCTGTTCGCCCTGCTCCGGCAGCGCCGCAAGACGATCCATCAAGGCACGACTGACCAGACGCTTGTGTCCTTCGGCCAGCTCATGGCGCATGTCGATGACATGAACAGGAGGTAGGGCCTGCCGGGAAATCCGCTCGGTCAGGCGCACCAAGGTCAAGGCACCTTCGGGGCCCGATTGAATCCAGCTCTCGAGCGACGGTGTGGCGCTGCCCAGCACAAGCCGTGCCTGTTGCATCACAACCCGGTCCAAGGCCAGGTCGCGGGCGTGATAGCAGGGCATCGGAGCGTCTTGCTTATAAGAGCTGTCATGCTCCTCATCAAGCACGACCAGCCCCAGCGGCTTCAATGGCACGAACACAGCGGAGCGGGTCCCCACCACCACCAACGGCTGTTCGTCAGCAAGACATCGGCGCCAGGTTCGAACCCGTTCGGCGTTACCACAACCGCTGTGGTATTCGACGACGCGCGAGCCAAAGCGTTTGTGGCAGCGGTCGACGAGTTGGGGTATCAATCCGATCTCGGGGGTGAGCAGCAGAACGTGCCGGCCCCGCTCCAGCTCCTGAGCAGCCAATTGGAGATACACCTCGGTCTTACCGGATCCGGTGATTCCCCAGAGCAGCAGTCCACGCCCCGGAGAAAGCTGTTGGTAGGCATCGACCACGGCCTGCTGCTCAGCTGTCAAAGCCTGGGGGCACTCCTTGGAGCCAGCACCATCTGAAGAAACCTTGTCTTCAAAACGACGCTGCTCACGTTGCAGGTAGCCCTGCTGGATCAGGGGGGGCAGCAATTGGGCACCAAACCCACCAGCCACCAGGTCCCGTTGCCAAACGCCATTGCCCTGGCCTTCCAACCAAGCCAGAAGCTCCCGCTGGCGCGGGGTGGGTTGGTCAACAGCATCAGGGGTGACACGAGCCTGAATCCACCACATTTGACGCCCACCAGCTAGGGAACGCTGGCCTGCCTGACCAATCCAGCCCGCCGGCAGAGCCGCCTTCAAGGTGCGGAAGACACTGAGATGGCAACGGTCCGCCACCCGTTCCAGCCAGCTGTACCACTCCGAATCGACAGCAGCTCGCTGCAGGAGTGATTCCACCGGTTGCAACTCATGAGCATCCTGCTCAGCCCACTCCCTCTCCGCCACTACCAGCCCATGCATGGCTCGACCCCGGAGGCGCACCCGCACCAGATCTCCAGGCATCAACCCCATGGTGGGATCTGCGGCATAGCTGAAGGACCGCCCTTCCCGCCCGACCTCCAGCCAGACCTCAACGCATCGCTGAAAATGCGACAGGACCTTGCGTACTTCGGAAGACTTCATTAACGTAGGGAGGTTGGGCAATTACTGCCAACCCTGCGCTCGATCCAGAGGGAAGACACAGAGTCTGAAGTCAAGGTCTTTTTCCTTGCCACTTTGACCGGTCTGAGACCACCCCGGACAGCACAGAGACAATCAGTCCAAGCGTTTCGTCGACTCGTGGACACCACCGTCAAACCATGAACTCCGTCTCAGCGTCAGCTGCGTCCTTCCCTTTCGCTTGAACGAAAGTTTGTGGTTTTGGCTTTTGCCGCTGGTGTGTTTCTGCCGCTTTTGCGTTTCCCCTTCATCCGACTTCGACTAACACCATGACCCCAGCTGCCACCAAAGCTGCCAAGCCGAACATTGTTCTTCTGGCCAATGCTGACGGCAAGGTGAAGGAAGTCGCCAAGGATTCCGACAAAGAGGCCAAAAAGGCCCCCGCACGCCGACGAACCAGCAAGGCGAGCGCAAAGGACCTGAGCGCAGCGGCCGACGAACTGCTGGCCGCTGCGGATCAAGCCAAGCCTTCGGGAACCACCAAAAAGGCTGCGGCGAAAAGCACCAAGGCCAAAACCACCACTAAAAAGGCCACAACAAAGAAAAAATCCACCAAAGCCTCGACAGCCAAAGCAGCTGCATCGAAACCAACCGCCGAAGAGAAAGCCAAAACCGCAGCCGCTGAGAAGGAAGCCAAGGCCAAAGCCCTGGCCAGCATCAAGATCGGTCCCAAGGGCGTTTACACAGAAGACTCCATCCGGGTCTATCTGCAGGAAATCGGGCGGATTCGATTGCTGCGGCCTGACGAAGAGATCGAATTGGCCCGCAAAATTGCCGATCTTCTTTATCTCGAGGAGCTGGCTTCTCAATTTGAAAGTGACAACGGCCGGGAACCCGACAACAAAGAGTGGGCGGCCCTGGTGGAAATGCCGCACATCCGCTTCCGCCGGCGCTTGATGCTGGGCCGACGGGCCAAGGAAAAGATGGTGCAATCCAACTTGCGCCTGGTCGTCTCGATTGCCAAGAAGTACATGAATCGGGGCCTGAGCTTCCAAGACCTGATTCAGGAAGGAAGCCTTGGCCTGATTCGGGCAGCCGAAAAGTTCGACCACGAAAAGGGCTACAAGTTCTCCACTTACGCCACCTGGTGGATTCGTCAGGCAATCACACGAGCCATTGCCGACCAGAGCCGCACCATCCGCCTGCCGGTGCACCTCTACGAAACGATTTCCAGGATTAAGAAAACCACCAAGGTTCTCTCTCAGGAATTCGGCCGGAAGCCAACGGAAGAGGAAATCGCCGAATCGATGGAAATGACCATCGAAAAACTGCGCTTCATCGCCAAGAGTGCCCAGCTGCCGATCTCCCTGGAGACCCCAATCGGCAAGGAAGAGGATTCCCGCCTGGGCGATTTCATCGAAGCCGATATCGAGAATCCCGAGCAGGACGTTGCCAAAAACCTGCTTCGTGAAGACTTGGAGGGTGTTTTGGCCACCCTCAGCCCCCGCGAACGCGATGTGCTGCGCCTGCGCTATGGCTTGGACGACGGCCGGATGAAAACCCTCGAGGAAATTGGCCAGATTTTTGATGTGACCCGTGAACGGATCCGTCAGATCGAAGCCAAGGCCCTGCGCAAATTGCGCCACCCCAATCGCAATGGGGTGCTCAAGGAATACATCAAGTGAGCCTGAAGCATCGCTGAAAAGCGCTGCTACGACTAAATTTCTAGATATAGCCTTGACAAATAAACGCTGAGGTACCTCAATTAGTACCTCAGCTCGTACCTCACCCTGGCTTCTGCACCGTTCCGCTACGCCTGGAAAAAGGGCAACGCTTGGTGGTTCAAGCGGCGGGTACCTACCAGTTGCAGAGAGGCCTTAGGCACCGCCCAATGGGCGTACAGGCTCGGTTCGATCAACGACGAAAACGGCTGTCGAATCAAAGCGGCGGAATACGAGCGGAAAACCAATGAGCTGATCAGCACGATCACGAGCGAAGTGCCGCCGTCACCAGCAGCCGTGGAGCTGCTGGCACGGCGCATCGCCGCAAAGAGCAACAACAGGCGTTTGGACGTGCCTGAAGGCATTGCTGGTGAGTCGACGCTGCTGCTGAACAAGGCCAAGCGCTCAGCCATCGCTCAACACCTGAAAGACGACACGGCAGTGGTGCCGCTTGAGGCGGCACCAACAACCGTCGAACTGACGAAAGGCGAAGACGGCGGCGTCCGACTCGCAACGCAACTGCCTGACGCAAGACACCTGCTGACGAGGTTTGAACTCACTGAGGCCCAGCTCCAGCAGATCGAAGAGGCGGCAGCAGGCGAAACGCTGACGATGGAAATCGGGCAAGTTGCTGCACCGATGGAAGAAGCGCCTTCGGGCTTGCTGACATCCGACGAAGAACTGGCGGAGGAGCTGAAGAAAACGAAAGCCCGCCTGATCGATGAAGGTCAATACGTCGAAGGCGACCTGCTGCGCCGAGCCACAGCACTGGTCGCCAGCCTCCAGGGCAAGCACGAGGGAAGAAGGCTGGACGTCAATCGCGATGGCTTTGAACTGGTGCTGGAGCCAGAGGAGGTTCCCGCCGTCAAACGCAAATTGGAAGACCTGCCGCGCCTGTATGTCGAAGCCAAGAAAGGGGCTTATGACACCAAGCACAAAGCCATGGAGCATTTCATCGAAGTAACGAGGAAACAACATCTGGATCAAACGTCGATCAGCGACCGAGAAAAGCTGATCAGCGATCACCAAAAGAAAGGAAGGGAGAAACGCGGAAAGAAAGCCTGGAAGGATTCCACCTTCATGACGAATATGCGTCACCTGAACTCACTGTTCAAATGGGCGGTGGACATGCAATACATCGAGAAGAATCCAATTCAAGGATGGTCGAACGTATGGATACCAGAGAAGTCAGAGACAGACGAAGAAGACGACAGCAAAGGATTCACAGTTGATCAAATCAGGAAGATCGACAAGATCATCACCAACGGCGTTTTCGATAATTCAGAAGACTTACATTTGTGGACTCTGCAACGATGCTTCGGAGGGCGCATCTCAGAGTTTGCTGGCCTTCGGCACTGTGACTTCAGAGAATTCAAAGGGCGAAAGTGCATCCATATAGTCAGACACGAATTACGCTCATTGAAAAACAACAAGACCAAAAAGATCTTGCCAGTCCCACCTTGCATTGAGTGGATTTGGGACATGTATGCAAGCGATCAAACAAGCGTAATTTGGCCGAAGTTCATGACCCAACGAAAAGACAAAATGGGTAAGACGAAAACAGACTGGGCAACTACATTTGCTGGAAATCTTGCTCGTTGGATGAAGAAATTCGCGCAAGACAACAACCTCGATAGAGAATTCCAGAACGAATACTGGACAACGAAGGTTTACAGACGGTCGATCGGATCAATCCTTAGAGACCTAACTGGAGAAGACCACGTGAGCAGAGACCACCTCAACCTCCTGCGAGGACATGCCGACGGCTCCATCGCAAGGATCTACGACGACCCAGAAGTAAGGCAGGTCGCCAGGGCTGCCGAGATCTACGCGAGGGTCACAGGCTTCGACAAGATTGCCCTGGCTATGGGTGAGTCTGAGTGTCTGACTGTCTGATTAAGAATGAAGAAGTAACCCGAACTTGAAGGGGCTGACGACAGGCAAATAAAAAGCGTCCGATTGAAGTCGGACGCTCAGACACTTGAACAATGGAGAGATCAGAATAAGTTTCCAAGCTTGTCCATTTCTTCGTTGATAAGCTTCGTCCGAAGTTCATGGTTGATCCAATAGCCAGGAAGCCTAATTCCACCAGGACATAGCCTTGCTGGTATCTTCTGACCAGGCTTCACCCATGGGATCTGAGCAATAGTGCGCCCCATCTGACCCTTGTTCTTTTCAGCAGTCGTTCGATCTCCCTGCCAAACTTCACTCCATAGCTCATCAAGCGTGAACCATTCACGCTGAGGGTTTGAACAGAACTGAGAAGTTTCCTTGAGCATTGCAACCTCTTGCAAGTAACGAGCATTGTCGTCATCAGCGAGATTGACCAGATGTGCTGGCAAATCCAGCGAAGCCCCTTCTCTATAAGCAAGAACAGCAGCAAGAAGGATTGAGTCGCGCTCTTCGGCCAAACGGTCAGTGTCAATAGGCTCGGCCCTGGTTCTGGTTGTCGGAATAATTTGATAACGGCGGTTGCCAGTGGGGTCGCTTAAGAAGTTGTGGCTGTCGTTGATCGTTCCACAAAGAACAAAACCACGCTCGTGCGTTTCCGACTCTTGGCCGTACTGGCGAACAAAATCATCACGCTGGGCGCTGATAAAGCGCTTTACGCCGTCAGTCGCCTCAAAACGACCAGCAACTCGCTTGCCAAGCTCAGCTAACTCAGCAGCGGCGAACTGGTGGATGGTCTGCAAGACCTTGGCAGTGGGCTCACCGTTAGGTGGCAGAGAGATGGAATCGGTGATCCAGCCACGGCCAACGATCGTTTGCCAGAAAGAGGACTTTCGCCCACCTCCAGATCCCTGGAGCGCAACCAAGTAATCGTATTTACAGCCAGGGTCAAACTGTCTCGCAACAAAAGCAATCAGCCAGCGCTCCATGTATGCGCTGTATAGCTCTTCGTACTCAGAGACCTCCCCTGGGCGAAGGAAGGTAGCAACGATGGAGGAAAGATCCGCTGGCTCCAAAACACCCTCTGCGTGCCTGGCCTCTAAGCCAAGTAAGTACTCGCGGACTGGGTGATAGCTGTATTGGTGAGCAGCTTCCTGCAACGCGTCATAAGCAAGAGCCCTCGACGCAATTACACCCTTCTGCTCATCCAACTCAAAGTAGATGCGCTTTGCCTTCTTCTCGGGCAGTAAGCGACCATCAAGCTCGATATCACCACGCATTTCATTAAAGCGAAGGCGACTCTTACCATTCTCATCCTTGTACATTTCAAGGATAAGGTTGCGACATTGGATAGGAGATCTCACCTGGATCTCGCTGGCATTAAAAGACATTGGCGGTTGTATCAGTAAACGTGCTCGGCAACTGCACAAAAAAGAAGGCCGTGATGACGGTCCAACGAGCAGGAAGCCTCAGAGCTTCCCTTCAATCACCTGCTTGGCATAGGCCGTCGCGGCACGACGGATCAACACCGAACGCGAGACGTTCTTCAACCCAGCGGCTTCATCGATCATCCTGAGCTGATCAGGAAGAAAGCGAGTTCCTTTGGGTGAGTATGTGTTTAGATTCGCCATAAGTAAGGAAATAGGAGCGCCCCTTAAAACGCTCCTAGCAGCAAGTGAAGTGGACCGCCAATCGCACGCACGAGGAAATGCGTACATACTAATTTTAGCGGCTGATATTGAACAAGGAGCACGTTTTGACTGTCAACAACAGTATCAACGACGCCTTTTTTTGATGCGAACAACAGCACCAGTTGAAGACCAGACTTCCTCATTCTCGTCATCACAAACCATGCTCAAAGCATCGGCTCTTGAATCACTGGTAGGACGCAACCTCGCATCCATCAGCTCACCTTGATTAGTACGAGAAAGCGTCTGACGCCAGGCATTCTGGAGCCTGTTCATGTAATCCTCAGTCGCCTGCTGCGCCTTGAGCGACGCAGCCTGCCTCCAATCCGACGGAAGCTGAGTGCCAGCAGGTGCGTGGGCTTGTACGTTTATCACTCGTCCAACTCCTGGTAAATACGGTTGCGTTGAATTGATTCAGCGGTCTCTAGCAAAGTGGTTGCTTGCGCAAGTTCATCCTCACTTTCCATCCAGAGTGCCGATGCTTGCCTCACTTCATGCGTCATTCCATATGTTCGCGCCTCCAGCAGTGCCATTTCCAAGCCTGCTGGCTTAACTCCAAGCAATTTACAAAGGGCGAAATGTCGCTGCTCGTTCAATCTTGAGCATCGGTTTCTCCAAAGCTCGCATTCCAACAAATTCATTGGAGAAGGAACACATGTTGTGTTCATAGTCACACCCTATTAGTAATCTCATTCTAGTTGCAATTAATGACACGACGTGCCCGAGCACGTCAACACAAACTGACTCAAATATCGCGAGATTTGAGAGAAGATGGGCGAAACAATATTCGCTCTAAGAAGGTGTTACCGCGCTGTGCGTTCTAAGCCAAGTCGTTTCATCGTTCTCGCCACCTGAGTTGGCTGCCAAGCGCTCTTGCCAGCGGGCGTTTTGACGCCTGCGGCCATCAGTGCATCAGCGATCTGAGCGAGCGTTGCAGTGTTCGTGGTGAAGGCAGATAGAAAGCCCCGAAGCCTCTCTGCCTCTGAATCAGCCTTTGCTTGCTGAGCAGCCCTTGCTCGTTCTTGATTTGGCCGAAGCCCTCCCAACTTCACCCCGCGCGCCTTGGCTGCCGCCAGGCCCGCTTTAGTTCTTGCGCTGATGAACTCCCGCTCCTGCTCAGCCAACGCTGAGTAGATATGAAGCTGGAACTTATCCGCATGTGGCATCGAGGCCACCTTGAATTCCAAGCCCTTCTCCTCCAGCAGCGAGGCGATAAAGGAGACACGACGCGACAAGCGATCAAGACGCGCCACGAGCAGCGTTGCTCCAGTTGCCTTGCACTGAGCGATGGCTTTGGTCAGCTCAGGACGATCGTTGTCAGTTGCGGTTTCGACTTCCTGGTAACTCGCAAGCTCTTCGCAGCCATCAGCGTCAGGGCAGCAAGCGCTCAAGAAGACATCCAAGTCGCGCCGCTGGGCATCCAAGCCGTAATTACGGCCGTTCTTGCTGTCGCGAGACAAGCGGAGGTAGGTGACGAATTGGCCCATGCAGCCAATTTACGCCGACCAACGGACGTTGACCCTGTAAATAGTCCAATTTCGGCTTTGCCTTAAAAGCCAAGCGACTCAAGAGGCTGACGGATTCTGATAAAGCAGCCAGAAGACGACCAAGACCATTGCCATTACTGGCCATCAAGAGCTGCTGAGGCAATGAGAGCCTGACTGACACTTGTATCTAATGGCTAATCAAAGGAAAGAACCAAGCAATCATTCATTGCAGAAGTCGGCCGCAGACGTGTAAAGCGAAACCTTTTCCTTATCTGACGCGGCCAAATCTAAAGAGGCCATTCCTCGCAACCAAATCTTATTGCCATCAATAGTTTGCCCAGGACTCATACATTCTGGGTAGCTACTTATCCGATTGTCAGTGAAGTAATCTCCTTTTGCACGGTAGGAAGCCTTGACAACAACCCGTCTGACCTCATGTTCCGACTTATTGGTGATCTTGTAATAAGCATCCCAGTGATGCGAATTGATTCCATAGTCAGACATATCCCTCCGCTTGATTTTGACATCCGAGATCTCTAAAGCAGGCGGGAGCATTGAGTTGTAAAGAGTTTTCTTGCCATAGACAACTTCGCGACCTCTATTATTTAACCTAGCCGTCTTGTTAACAATTTTCTTCTCTCCAAGCTCAATCGCTAACTGATTGCGCCAATCATCTTTAGTTGCAATCGCACCACAAGAGAAAAGGATAAAGAAGAAAGCAGCTATGGCCAGTGTGGACTTGATCGTCTTAAGCGGCATAGCGATGCCGCCATTTTTGAGGAGCGAAATGATTTTATCTACGTCCTTGGAATCAAGCGAAAAGTATTCTGATTGGGGGAGGCGCTTTGAAGCATATAGGCGCTGGAGTTGCTTTTCGATTGCCCCTGGGTTATTGACGAAGCTTGCGCTGATTAAAGTATTTGAGCTGCCTACCTTTAGTTGCTTAAATCGTGACCTAGGGTCCAAGGTTATTCCGACCTTGTAAACGCCAGAAGAGTGCCTGAGCAGGTAAACCCATCCTTGAGCTGCTGTTTCGGGTCTTCCAGGCATTTAGAGATAGTTGTACAGGGCCAGGAAATGCAATCGCTCAACTGCATTAGCCATCAAGCTGTTGAAGGGAGCATGCCAGAATCTCACTGAAAGATGGACACAAATGAAAGTCTACCTGAGACTAATCGCGCTTTTGGCTGCCTTTGGAGCGACCGCATGCACCTCCGAAGAACAAAGGGCCGCCCAAACGAAGGCACAGGAAGCGGTCACGCGGTGCCTTGGATCAAACGAAAAGTCAATATGCAAGAGCGCGATAAGTCAATCGGACTACTTGAGCAAAAGGGACTTGATACGTGTCGAAACCAAGTACGAAACAATCGTCAAAGCAGAACAAAAGAGAAATCAAGAGAAAAGGGAGAAGGAGCGTAAAGAGAAGAGGGAAAAGGAGCGACTAAGTAAAGTAAGGGAAGGAGAGGTTATTGTGAATGCACTGGCCAAGCAAGTGAACTATTACCAAGACAACTGTGAGAAGAGGGTTATATCCAGAAACGTATTTGGCGTAGAGCGTATTTGGGAGAACTGCGTAGGAGACGACCTATTGAGTGGAATGTTTGGTGTCTGGGGTAGAGATCAAAACGGCTGGAAGAAAGCGATGTTCCTCACACACGAGATGTGGAACGGTTTAAGTGCCTCGGAGAAAGCCAGTCTCCGCGTATGGCTGAAAGAACATAATGTCAGAAACATCTATACGGGCAGAGTTGTCCCATCAACAAGGTTCTCCGCGAATACAATCACTATTGACGAAACAGTCTGGAGGAATTAATAGCGATCTCAGTCCATTGAATAGGTCTCATCGTAAATATCCGTCAAGGCTGTCCCCGCAAAATTCCAATACGCAGTGCCCCGTATAGGCCCCTCGTGGTTGAGGAGCTTGTTTGTCAGGTAAGACAAGGCCCACGCTTCGCCTTCATATTCAACTTGTCGACCATTCAGGACGGTGCAGGTATGACCCCCACTGACGAAGTCCAATCGACTTCCCTCGGGGATTCCCATCTCAATGAAGTTGAGAGACGGTCGACGAGATCGTTTGATCTTCTCTGCTGAAGCACGAGCCTCAACATCGACTTGCTCGGCTTCCGCTTGCATGGCTGGCGTCATGTCCTCCAGCTTCATCAAGTCCAGGAGCCCGATCGCTTGCTCAGGCTCAATGCTGAAGAACTCCCGCCTTGGGTTGACTCTGTAAGGGCCAAAGGCGTTGTGGAAGGCTTTTTCCACCTTGTCCATATCAGCCACTCTGGCCGCGTAGGCGCACTCAAACGGAAGGGGTACGCCTGTTGTGTAGAGGTCGTTGAGACGCGCCTCAACCTCACGACCTGTCTTTCCAATCTTGACCATGCCAGGCATGGCGGGATTTGTCAGGACGTAGACGATGCCCTCGTTCATCGGCCCTGCTCATCAGTCGACCTCTTGAACCTCTTTACATCGTCTTGAGGAAAGTGCCGCCGCAATCGGTGCATTCACATATTTCGCTATTCCCGAGCTCCCAGTGAGGAGCCAGAGCACGTTCACTGCAAACGAAACAACCTGGTACCGCGCTCGGTACCTCATCTGGTACCTCGTCCGCTTCTTAGCCGTTGGCCCAGCGAGGGTTTCAGCCGTGAGCGGAAAACATCAAATGAACATCAAGTGATCCTCAAGAACCGCTGAGAAGCATCTCTATCACTGAGTTTCTAGATATAGCCTTGACAATGAAACCCTGAGGTACCCCAGCTGGTATTTCGTCCGCTTCTAAGCCGTCGGCCCAGCCAGGGCCTCAGCCGTGAGCGGAAAACATCAAATGAACATCAAGCAAGCCCTAACTGAGCCTGCCACCAAACAGTCATGGGAGTAATACATAAGTACATTCTCCCTGGCTCAGTGGCGTGTCAGGCTCCTATAACGAGAGTGAGGGAATTGAGACGCCCTCCTCACACGGAAGAGATCGAACCCCAGCCTGAAACTGGGGTTTTCCTTTGGAAAGCAAAAACTCAGTGCAACAGGTTCACTGATTGCCTTCGAAGGTCTCAGTGAATTCCATAAAGGCACGCTTAAGGCGCTCCACCGGAGTTTCTTCTAAGGGGCACTCCTGGCGTGTATCCAGCGCATAGGCCTGGAGCAGACGAGCATCTGGCTCCAGCACGGAAGCCACCGCCCCCTTGAACAGAACCAGATTGTGCTGCGACGTCAGCCCCGCCAGGTAAGGCTGAAGCACCCAGCTGGACTGCCCGTCCTGCGAGGGCTCCGCCACTGATCGCACCAGACGGGGCCGCAGCAGTTGATAGGCATGGTCTCCATCGCGATCTGTGGTGTGGCGCAGCCGCGCCATTAGGACATCGCCACTGCACAACAGGATTAGACGAATGCAGCCCTCAGCCACCAATGGGAGCATGGTCTCCTGCTCTTGGGGGTCCGGGGCAACCGAGCCAATTACTCCTACCTGACGAACGCCATTGACGACGGGTCCGGGCATAGTTGTCGTGCGTTACCCAGAGATGTTAAGCGTTCTTCACAAAGAGATCTTCCCTTTCGAAGCTTCACAACCTCTTAAAGACGAACCAATCAATCCAAGCCTTAAAGCGTAGGCTGGGCGGCTGATTCGCCCTTTCCATGGCCCTCACCGAACTGCGCATCGCCTCACGACGCAGCCAGCTGGCCATGGTGCAAACCAACTGGGTGAAGGCGGAACTGGAAAAGGCCCATCCCGGCTTGAAGATCACCGTGGAAGCCATGGCCACCCAGGGCGACAAGATCCTGGACGTTGCCTTGGCCAAAATCGGCGACAAAGGCCTTTTCACCAAGGAACTCGAGGCCCAGATGCTTGTGGATCGTGCGGACATCGCCGTTCACTCCCTGAAAGACCTGCCCACCAACCTTCCTGAGAGGCTGATGCTCGGTTGCATCACCGAACGGGAAGACCCGGCAGATGCGTTGGTGGTGAACACCAAGAACCAGTCCTACAAGCTCGACACCCTTCCCGAAGGTTCGGTGGTGGGAACGAGTTCACTGCGCCGCCTGGCTCAGCTGCGTCACCACTACCCCCACCTGGTCTTCAAGGACGTTCGGGGGAACGTGATCACCCGGCTGGAGAAATTGGACAGCGGTGGTTACGACTGCCTAATCCTGGCTGCAGCCGGCCTGGGCCGGCTGGGCTTCGGCGATCGGATCCACCAGCTGATCCCCGGCGACATCTCACTGCACGCCGTTGGTCAGGGAGCCCTGGGGATTGAATGCGTAGAGGACAAGCCCGAAGTGCTTGAAGCGATCAAAGTGCTGGAGCACACCCCCACCTCCCAGCGCTGCCTGGCCGAGCGTGCTTTCCTGCGGGAACTGGAGGGTGGCTGCCAGGTCCCCATCGGCGTGAACACCCGTTTCGAAGGCGATCAACTGATCCTCACCGGGATGGTGGCCAGCCTTGATGGCAAACGCTTGATCCGCGACCAAGCCAGTGGCCGCGCCAGCGACGCCGAAGCCATCGGCCTCTCCCTCGCCCACACCCTCAAAGATCAAGGTGCAGGAGAGATTCTCAAAGAGATCTTCGACACCGTTCGCCCCGAAGCCTGATCAACTGCGGATCTCTAGGCGCCTTCCCAGATCCACAGCATCAAACAGCTGCCGGATGTGGCTTTTGAGCATGCGCACGCAGCCCGGACTGACGGCTGCAGGAATCTAATCCCGATGCGGCCAAGCCTTTCCATTGGATCCCAAATTCGCCGCGGCCATTGCGATGAAAAGCCATGTAGCGATCGCCAATAGGGCTGCTGGGTCCGCGCAGCTCCCGCCACTGACCTGACTTATGGGTCACATAGATCGGATTGACCTTCCTATCAAGGATGGTGAATTCTCCCTTTGGGCTGGGCATCTTGGGATCTCAAATCGCCACCGGCCAGGACCCAAGCTTCTGCTCACCCCGAACGAGGGTGAGCAGAAGCTTGCTGAGGTCGAGGACCATAAGTGACTCACGAGCAGGTCGCCGCAACACCAGCTCAGCAGGTTCAGAAGCAAGGCATGGAGCATCGGACCCCGCCAACACGCCAGCCAACAGCACAGGTACCTAAAGCAAACTCATGAGACGCGCAAGACTCGCTGATCTCAAGTATTCATCGTCGCCAGAAAAGACAGGGGTCACGTGTCTGAGTCAGAACCCTTGGAGATCTCTTTAATCTCAAGATTGAGGCCAACAAAGGGGATCTGCCCTTCATCAGACCTGTTGTTTACCTAGAAGTCTCCTCAGCGATCAAAGGGCGTTCCATACTGCTGGCCTGAAGATGAGCCATGAAAAAGGCGGGGGGCATCCCCCGCCCGATTAGCAGTCGATCGCCGACGCATTCAGTCGACCAACTTGGGATCGATCTCAGCCATGTAGCGAGCCTCACAGCTCTTGATGATCTCAACGGCCTTTTCAGTGCCGAAGAAACCATTCACCGTGCAAGTGCCAGGCTTCTTCAGATCCTTGTAGTGCTCCCAGTAGTAGGTGGTCTCTTTCTTCCAGTGCTCACCAAGATCTTCCCAGCTCTTGATGTGATCCATTCGCTTGTCGTCGGCAAGAACAGCGATCACCTTGTCGTCGACTTCACCACCGTCGTCAAAGGTCATCACACCGATGATGCGGGCTTCCACAATCGAACCAGGAATCAGTGGCTCGGTGACCCCAACGATTTCTATATCAAGAGGGTCGCCATCTTCATCCCAGGTGCGCGGAATGCAGCCATAGGCGAAGGGGTAAGCCAGCGAGGAGTAACCGACGCGGTCCAGCTTCAGATGACCGGTTTCGGTGATCAGCTCGTACTTATTGATCGTGTTGGAGTTGAGCTCCACGATCGTGTTGAGACGAAGTTCGGCTTCATCAGCGAAGGCCGGAAGCACATGCAGCAAGTTGGGCATGCTGCGGCTGGGTGCCTGATCGAGGTTGGCCATAAACGGCGATGGACAGCGCGGCGCATCCTACGGGCCCCTCAGCTCGTCGAGTTGCAAGCGGCTAGAGACCAGTTGCAGCCGATCAAGCTTGTTCTCCAGATAGCCGAGGAAGGCATCGGTGCTCAGGGGCCGACCGGTGACCCTCTCCACCAATTGATCGGCATTCACACCGCGTCCGAGCGGGTGAACATGCTCACGCAGCCAAGCCAGCAAGGGCGTGACGTCGCCACGCTCCACATGCTCTTCCGGAGACCCGATGGCCTCCGCCATCGCTTCGCTCAACTGCGCACTGATCAAGTGCCCCAACAGATACGAGGGGAAATAGCCAAACAGACCTTCACTCCAGTGCACATCCTGAAGGCATCCCTCGGCATCGTTCATCGGCCGTACACCCAGGAGCTGTTGATAGCGCTGGTTCCATTCGTCAGGGAGATCCTTCACCTCCAAACCCTCTTCCAGCAGAGCAATCTCGAGATCCGTGCGGATCAGGATGTGCAAGCCATAGCTGAGTTCATCCGCCTCAACCCGATTCAAACCAGGCGCCATCGGATTCATCGCCTGCCACATGTCCTGGGCGCCGCTGAAGGGAGCCCCGACCTGTGCGAAACGCTTCCACCACTGCTCCGCGAATGGACGGCTCCGGGCAACACGGTTCTCCCAGAACAGCGACTGACTTTCATGCACCGCCATCGAGGTTGCCTGTCCTAAGGGCCAGGCAAACCATTGGTGGCTCTGGTCCGGCAAACCCTGTTCGTACAGAGAATGTCCCCATTCATGGGCAGTGGCGAGGAAACACGACAACGGCTGCCCTGGCACCACGCGCGTGGTGATACGGTAATCTGCCGGTCCCAGCGTGATCGAGAAGGGGTGGGGCGAGCGCGCCATGCAGGTGATGGCAGGATTGCGGCCCCAGGCACCGAGCAGCTGATCACAAAGATCTTGCTGGCTGGACTCATCGAGATCCCAGTCCGCTGATCGGGGGCGAGGCCGGGTGGATGCCTGAGCAACCAACTGCGGCAACCGTTGCCGTAACGGAGCAAACAAAGCCTCGAGACGCTCCAGACGCAGATCTGGCTCGAAAGGTTGCGCCAGGGTCTCCCAACAGGAGCGAGGCTCATCCAGCTGTTTAGCCTGCTCCTGACGCAAGTTAATCAAGGTCTGAAGCGCCGGTGCGAAGAGGCTGAAATCAGAGGCCGATCGAGCCTGCTGCCAACGGTTGTAGCCATTGGCCTTGGCCTTGGCCAAGGCGGCGACAAGAGCTGGATCGAGGGACTGCTGCCGCTGCAGATCCTGTTCCAGCAGATCCAGATTGCGGCCCTGCTCAGGGCATCGCTCACCGGTGTTCCAGTGCTGACGCGCTGCGGCCAGCAGATCCGCATAGGCCGCTGCGCTCTGACGGGCATGAAGCTGGGTCGCCAGCAGCGTGAGCTGTTCACCCCGCCAGGACGCCCCGCCAGAGGGCATGCGGGTGTTCTGGTCCCAGTACAGAGTGCTCTGAATCGAGCCGAGCAGCTGTGTCTCTCTCAGATGGGCTCCCAGCTGCCCCCAAACCGTTGCGGCAGAAGCCATCTCGCTCTCTTTTCGATCAGCCTAACGACACCTGGAGTGGCATCGAAGCACCGATGCAGGCCATGGTGAAGCAGTTCAGCGTCCTGGACCAATGCGCCGATTGATGCTGCGGGTGGCCTTGGGGATCACCCTGCCCATGGCTCTCTGGCCGCTGAAGTTGATCTACCGACAACCCAAGGCCGTTCAATAAAGATCGATCAGTGCATCTCACAGCGGCCTTGGCACAGGGTCTCAAGGTCGGCGCGCCCGGTGATCTGAAGCCGCCTAGCGGCCCAAATCCCATAGACCCAATCGACCACGCCGCCGATCAAGGGCCAGCGGGTCGGTGTGTAAAGCCACCCCAGACCAATTAGCCGATAAGCCTCACGAAAGACGGCCACATCACGCAGCACCTCCCCGGAGCCTGTGATGGCATGAATACGGCCCATGGCGACCCGATAGCTGATGCCGGCATGGGCCTCTGAGTCGTAATCAGAGGCATCAATGTCGACAAAAGCCAGCCGGCCCCGGCGGTCACGCCGCTGCAGAAACCGAACTTCGCGCGCACACAACGGACAGCCTCCGTCGAACAGCAGGGTCAGATCGGGGACAGAGGGGCTGGCCATTAACTCAGGCTGTGCTGCAGCACGCAAAGTAAGGAAAGAACGCTGGAGAACGGTGAGCGTGCAGCAGATCCTGCATCAGATCTCAGTTCAAACCCCGGGGAGGGGCTTCTCCCGTCTGGACAGTCGGTTGAACACTTGGATCCGCAGCACGGGACTGGATCAGGGCGTTCTGCATCTCACCTGTCTGCACACCAGTGCCAGCCTCACGATCAACGAGAACGCTGATCCACGGGTGCTGCAAGACCTGGATGCATGGATGGCCGATGCCGTTCCAGAACACCGCCGTTATCTCCATGACGACGAAGGAGCCGATGACATGCCGGCCCACATCCGAACCGCGCTCACCAGCCAGACCCTGAGCCTGAGCATCTGCAGAGGCCAACTGCTGCTGGGCACCTGGCAAGCCGTTTACCTCTGGGAGCACCGCTGCGCTGCTCACACCAGAACGATCGCCTGCCACCTGTTCGGTGAGCCATCGAGCCGCTCCACCCCTGAGAACAACACGCAGACCAGCTCAGCAACGCCTCAAACTCTTTTGAGCCTGCGCAATGGCGAAAGGATCAATCAAGCCATTCAGGCCCGCCACGACCCCAATGCATGGGAAACCGACGACGGCATCGATACAGACACCGATCTGATGATTGATCGATTGCATGAGCTGAGCGACTGACGACCGGAGCCAGCCAAGATGTAGTCGTGATTCAGGGCTGCCATGCCGGTTGAACGTCTCGACGCCGCCCAGAAGTCGGCACTCACCACAGCCTTGCCCAATTGGGTCGTGGACGGAGACAGGCTGCACCGTGATCTTCAGTTCAACAGCTTCGTGGAGGCCTTTGGATTCATGGCACAAGTGGCCTTGCTGGCCGAATCCAAAAATCATCATCCCAACTGGAGCAACGTCTACAACCGCGTTTCGATCGACCTAACCACCCATGATCTCGGCAGCCTCAGCAGCCTGGATGTGGAGCTGGCCAGCGCCATTGATGCTCTGCTGCCACCATGAGTTGAGAGGGCCCTTGCGCATGACCACTGCACCAGCCACCGCCAACGTCCCCGTCACCATTCTCAGCGGCTTCCTCGGAGCAGGGAAAACCACGCTGCTGAACCACATCCTGAGCAATCAGCAGGGGGTGAAGACCGCGGTGCTGGTGAATGAGTTCGGTGAAATCGGCATCGACAACGATCTGATCGTCACCACCGATGAAGACATGGTCGAGCTGAGCAACGGCTGCATCTGCTGCTCAATCAACGGCGAGCTGATGGAGGCGGTGGAACGGGTGATTGAACGCCCAGAGCCACTCGATTACATCGTCGTCGAAACCACCGGTCTGGCGGATCCTTTGCCGGTTGCGATGACCTTCCTTGGCAGTGAGCTGCGGGATCAAACCCGCCTGGATTCGATCATCACGTTGATCGATGCAGAAAACTTCGACAACGTTGTGCTGGATACGGAAGTTGGCCGGGCACAGGTGATTTACGGCGACATCCTGCTGCTGAACAAGTGCGACCTCGTCTCCGAAGAGCGGCTTGAGGCCGTCGAGCAGCAACTCAGAGACGTCAAGAACGATGCGCGGATCCTGCGGTCTGTGAAAGGAGACGTGCCCCTGGCCCTGTTGCTGAGCGTTGGACTGTTCGAATCCGACAAGGTGAATTCCCCCGCCGCCGATCCGAGCCTGGATCACAGCGACTGCGACCACGACCATGGCCACTGCAGTCATGACCACGACCACGGTCATGACGACCATGAGCATGATCACGGTCATACACCCAGCCATGACCACGGACACCCTGAACACAGCCACGGTGACCATCAGGACATTGAGGGATTCACCTCCATGTCCTTCCAAAATGATGGTCCCTTCTCCCTGCGCAAGTTCCAGAACTTCCTGGACAACCAAATGCCCCAAGAGGTATTCCGGGCTAAGGGAATCCTCTGGTTCAACGAAAGTGAACGCCGCCACGTGTTCCACCTAGCAGGCAAACGCTTTTCCATTGACGACACCGACTGGAACGGCGATCGCAAGAATCAGTTGGTGCTGATCGGCCGCAACATCGACCACAACACGCTGCGACAGCAACTCCAGGCCTGTGTGGCACCGGATGCAGGAAAAGGTTTCAGCTGATTCAGCAGAACCCAGAAATGCTGCTTATTGTGCGTGCCATGGGAGAAACCTCGATGGTCGAACCACTGCTGCTCGGAACAGTCTTTGTTCTCGCCAGTCTGCTGCTGTGGCTTCTGGCTGATTCCGACGACGACAACGGTGGAGGCGGCCTACGCCAGCCGGTTCTTGTGCCTATCCCCGTGCGCCATCAGCAACGCTGAAGGAAACAAGATCCTCTTCTTCAATCCCCCGCTGCAGCGGGGGATTTTTTATGTCGACGCTTGGCCAAGCGGAAGCAGCGTGACTTTGGCCCCATCCCTGAACGTGAGGCGGCAACGGGTGTGGGGAGGATGCTCCTGATCGATCGGACAGTTAGCCCGCACCAGCACATCAGCGACACGGATTCGGTATTCCCATGAATCACCCAGAAATTCACGTCCCAAGATGCTTGCCTCACCTTCGGAATCGGCGACGACGTTGATGTCGTGCGGATCCACCAGCACACAACAGTCATCGGAGGCTCTGCGGTCAGCCTGGACCCATGGGGCGGATGCATCCAGTTCTCCCAGCAGACAGGACAACTGGCCTTGGCCTTGGGCCTGAACCGGAATCAAATTGCGCTGGAGCACAAAGGATCCAACAAAAGGAGTCGCCGGTGATCTCACGATCTCGGGGGGCGATGCACATTGATGCAGCACTCCATCCCGCATCACGGCAACACGATCGCAAATCGCCAGGGCTTCTCCGGGGTCATGGGTGACGATCACACCGCTCGCACCGCAGGCGTCGAGCACAGAGGCGAGCTCACTACGCAGGCGGAGCCTCACCTCCACATCAAGACTTGAAAAAGGCTCATCAAGCAGGACAACCCTTGGCGCTGGGGCCAAAGCACGGGCCAACGCCAGCCGTTGCCGCTGGCCACCGGAAAGCTGGTGCGGGTAGCGCTGCTCGAGCCCCTTCAGCCCAAGCAACTCAAACAACCAAGCCACGCGCTCATGGTTGGGATTCCGCCGAGGCAAACCGAAACTGGCGTTCTGCCAAGCGTTCAGGTGAGGGAATAGGGCGTAGTCCTGGAACACCATGCCAACACCCCTGCGTTCTGGTTCCATCCAGACCCCATCTCCAGCCACCATTCGCTGATCCAGTTGCACCGTGCCGCGTCGGGGGCGTTCGAAGCCAGCAATTAAACGAAGCAAGGTGGTTTTGCCACAGCCGGAGGGGCCCAGCAAGCCCAACAACTCCCCTGACGCCACCTGAAGATCAACCCCCTTCAAGGTCCAGCCATCAGACGCATCGCCGTAGCTATGCCAGACCCCGTCTAAACCAACCGTTGGCTCCATCGGGAGCAGCTGTTCCACAGATCAGATGAAGCTTGGGAACCGACCGAGCTTATGAGTGTGACAAATGATCGAAGCCGGTGTGCGGTTTGCACGTCCTGGATCAAATCACCATCGTTCATCGCCAGAATCATTTCATGGCAATGTCGCAATGCCATGTCGCGACAACGGTGTCCGGCCCATCGCTGAAGTGAAGTTGCTGCCCAACCGGATTGTTATTCCAAGCCCAACCCGGCTGGCCCTCATCCTCATCGCCTCCATCACTGGCCTTATTGCCATCTGGCCGGTGATGACGCTGGTCAAGGAGGCCCTGACGTCCTTGCAGAGCGGCTTCAGCGATCTTGGCCCCGATGGCATGCGACAGATCGTTGGCACAATCCAGCTACTGCTCGGCACAGCAACGCTTGGCACCGTGCTCGGGACAGCCAATGGTTGGCTGCTGTGCAACTGCCGTTTTAACGGTCGACAATGGCTACGCATTGCCCAGCTGATTCCTCTGGCAACGCCGGCCTATCTCCTCTCGGCCACCCTCGTCGATCTGGGAAGTCGCCACAGCTGGACAATTCACGGCATGGGCTGGGGCATCGCTGTGATGGCCCTGACGACCTACCCCTACGTGTTCCTGCTGAGCACGGAAAGTTTCTCCGTCAGCGGCCAGCGTCAGCTGGAGGCATGTCGCAGCCTGGGGGTCGGTCCCTGGTCAGCCTTCCGGCGTGTGGCTTTACCCATTGCACTGCCCGCGATCGGAGCCGGCGTCGCTCTCATGGGGATGGAAGTGGTCAATGAGCTGGGTGCCGTCCAGCTCCTCGGCATTCCGAGTCTCTCCGCAGGCATCCTGGAAACCTGGCAGTCCAACGGCGACCCCGCAGGCGCTATCAGCTTGGCCTTGATCACTCTGGTAATCGTGCTGACGTTGGTGGTGTGTGAACGCAGCCTGCGCAGGCGCAGTCGACGCTGGAGCGATGGCGTAGCCGGCGGGGACGCAACCGCTTGGCACCTGCATGGATTCCGTGCTGGTGTGGCGCAACTGCTCGCCGTCATCCCTCCGATCGTGAGCCTGGGGACCCCGCTGCTGTGGGCAGCCAGCAACTTGGATCAACTCCAAAACAGCTGGAACGACGATCTGATCAGCCTGAGCGGCCGCAGTCTTTTGCTGGCCCTTGTCGCTGCCGTTTTGGCGGTATCGGCAGCACTGGTGCTGGCCATCGCCAAACGCTGGTCCAGCGCCCCATGGCTGAAAAGCCTCACCTTCCTGGCCGGAACGGGCTACGCCATCCCAGGCACCGTCCTAGCTCTGGCCCTGTTACTCACTGGGGCCCCCTGGCAGATCGCCCCCTTGCTCCTGCTGCTGTGGGGCTACAGCGATCGATTTCTGGCGGTGGCGAAAGGGGGCCTGGACGCAGCCCTGGAGCGGATCAGCCCGAGCCTGGATGAGGCAGCTACAGGGATGGGATCACCGTGGCAGCGCGTGCTCCAACGCGTGCATCTGCCCCTCTTGCGCGGACCGATCACCGTCGGGCTGCTGCTGGTGTTTGTCGACACGGTGAAGGAGCTTCCCCTCACCTTCGCTCTGCGGCCTTTCGACTTCGACACGCTCTCGGTGCGCGTGTTCCAGTACGCCGGCGATGAACGGTTAGCCGAGGCGATGTTGCCGGCATTGATGATCCTCGTTCTGGGGCTGGTCGCCGCCATGGCCTTGGTGCCCACGCTGGATCATGCCTCCAGACGTGAGGGCTCGTCATCCCCGCAGCAACCGCTCTGATGGATTGCGCTGGAGCAGCCCAGAGCGTGTGTTGAGACGGAGGGGGAGTGTTGACCAGGACAGCGGCTGTCCTGTGGACACGGCGTAGGTGGTCTCCCGGAGGGTGCCCCTGCCCCCATCGATCTCCAACAAAGTGAAGGTCTGCTGTGCTGGCGCTCCACCATCCAGCAGGCGCCGGGGGCCACTGCCCAAAGCGCCCAACTGGATCAGATCGAGTTGGCCACGACGGCTGGAAAACCAGGCGTGGTGATGACCACTGATGTAGGCCTGCACGCCGGCGGCGTCCATCACGGCCTGAAGCTCATGTCCCCGCTCCAACACCTCACCGGGGCGATCCTTGCCCAGACCAATCCCAACCAGGGGGAGATGACCCACCACAAACCGAGCACGAGCCTTTTGTGCCTGAGGGCTGGCCAACTGCTCTCGTGCCCAGGCCAGCTGATCCTCGGGAATATGGGCTGAGCTGGCATCCCAGACCAGCCAGAAGATCCCGTCCTGGAGCACCGAGTAGCGAAAGGGGAACTGCGAGGCATCCACAAACGCCAATCCCATTTGTGAACGGATCGGGGTCCAGAACCGACGAACAGCGGCACGATCCGCCGGGAACCCCGGTGAACCGTCATGGTTCCCGATCGCTGGCAGCAGTGGAATGTTTGCCGCCTGAAGCCGCTGCAGAACAGACGTTTCAAAGCCCCGCCACATTGCATCCAGCTGCTGACCACTGAGGCCTCGCATCTGAGCCGCGACCATGTCGCCAGCACACACCACCAGATCCGGCTGCAGGCCAATGAGCTGATCCAGCCCCTGATCAACAGCAGGGATGTAGCTGGTGGAGCCATAGCTGCTGTTGAGGTCGCTGATCAGCCCAACCCGGTGCACAGCCCCCCTGGCGGCGCTCAAGGGCAGAGCCGCTGCCGTAAGACCGGTGCCAAGCACCAACTGCAGCATCCGGCGACGACTCAGCAGCACAACAGCACGGGGGTCAGCACGGACGTTTCAAACGTTGCCCCACCATCCGATCAGCCACCAGTGCTCCGCTGGCAACAACATCGGCCAGGGTGGAGAGAAGTCGATAGCTGAGCACCACCGCGAGCAACTGCGCCTCTGGCACGGCAGCACCCAAACGCAGCAGCAGGGTGGCCTCAAACACCCCCAGCCCCCCAGGCGCACCAGGCACCACCAGCCCAACGGCGTAGGCCAGTCCAAAGGCCGCGAGCCAGGTGAACGGGGCCGGACTTTGAATGCCGAAGGCCTGGACACTGCACCAGAACCCTGCAAAGCGGCAGAGCACGAACAGCAGCTGAAGGCTGAGAGGCCGCCAGGGATAGCCGCCGCGGCCGCTTCCCTCACTTTCCAGGGGTCCACTGCCAACAGACTGCAATTGCGCCGCCTTGGAACGTTCCAGTCGACGCAGAAGGGGCTCGCGCCAGCGGGGAATCATGAGCAGCGCGGGCCAAGGTGCCAGCAGGGCAAAGCCCTGCTGCCATCCACCAGCAACCACCACCAGAACGGACGCCGCCACGATCAGAAGCGGATCAAGAATCACGCCGGCGAGGGCCGGTCCGCCGCCAATCACCGGGCGCAACACCCGAACCCGCTCCACCAGATGCCAGATCCCTCCCGGCAGGTACTTGAGCAGGTTGGTGCGCACAAACAGCGGCACCACAGCGAGGCCCCGGGGAGGGTGTTTCAACCAAACCAGCAGATCCCGCCAGGCCAGACCATTGATCAGGATGCTGAGCCAGGTGAGTCCCAGCCCCAGCACCAGCCACCACCAACCGTTGGCCACCAAGCTCAGCTGGCTCAATTGGCCCGCCTGCTGGGCCAGAGTCACAGCAATGAAGATCAGGCTGGCCAGGGTGATCCAGAGCTTGGGTTGACGGAGAAGCTTGCCCATCAGGCCCAATCTTCCGTGCTGATGAACGGCGCTACTGCAACAGCAGCCCGCAGCTCATCAAAAGAACACCCGGTGCTGGCCTGAAGTGCCTCAAGGGCATCCGCTTCGGCTTTAACGGTGCAACGGCCATCGGGGCGACGCACCTGTTTGGCAACGACGGGGCCCCAGGGCGTTTCGAGCACGCCCTGCCGCCTCGGCAACACCCAGCGTCCCTGGCGCCGCTCCCGCAGGCCGATGCTGCTGCCAGCACTGAGCCAGAGGCTGCGGATCTGATCGGCATCCCCATCCCGAACCAGCGCCGTCACCACCTGGCCACTACGGCCCTTTTTCATCAGCAAGGGCTGCACCGCCACATCGATCGCTCCCGCATTACGCAAGCGATTGGTCAAGACCGCAACCTCCTCTGGAGTGGCGTCATCGATCCAGGCTTCCTGCACCACCAACGACTCCCAACGGGGACCTTCCACCGCATTCGCCGCTGGGGTGTGCGCCACCAGGCGCACCAGGTTGGGGCGATCCAGTTGGCGGTGGCCAAGGCCAACACCAACCTTTTCGGGAACCAAACGATCAGGAGCGACAAACTGATCTGCCAGCACCGACACCAGGGCGAGGCCCGTGGGCGTCACCAACTCTCCGGTGGGCAGGTCTCCGCCCTGAAGCAGAGGAATGCGGTGACGTCGCGCCAGTTCCAGCACGGCAGGAACGGGCACGGGCAAAAGGCCATGGGCAGTGGCCACCGTTCCGCTCCCCGCAGGCAACGGGGAACAGACGATCCTGGCTGGATTGAGATCGTCAATCGCCGCACAGACACCCACCACATCCACGAGGGCATCAATGGCTCCAACCTCATGGAAGTGCACGGCCTCCACAGGAGTTCCATGCACGGTGGCTTCGGCTTCCGCCAAACGGGTGAACACGGCGAGCACCCGTTGCTTCAGCGATGGCGCCAAAGCAGCTGCATTGATCTGATCACGAATCCCCGACCAGTGGCGGTGGGGCGGCTGATCCTCAAGCCCCTCCACATCAACGCGGACCCCTCGGAGACCGGCACTACGCGACTCTTGCTGGGTGATGCGATAGCGCCCTGCCAACCCGAGGGCCGCCAGAGGCGACTCCACCACGGCCTGATCCACACCCAAATCCAACAGTGCGGCAAGGAGCATGTCCCCTGCCAACCCCGTTGGTGCATCAATCCAAAGAGCGCTCATCGCCCCAGCCGCGGGGCCGCCTCCAACAGAACACCCGCCTGCTGGTCAAGCGCCTCACGCTGCTGACGCAACTGCTGCTCAATCTCCCGGCGGGCGCGACGCTGCTCCCGCTGGGCCGTGGCGACGTCATGACCCGAAAGTCCCCACAACCGTCCCAACAAAGCGCGGTCATCAGCCCCACCACGGGCCTTGCCGAAGACCACAGTTTCAGCGGCGATTCCAGCCTGCAACACCCGGCTCCAACGCCGCAGATCCTCAAGGGTCATGCGGACGCTGTCCGGCACGGCGAACTCAGTGGCACCGCTACTGCGCAGTCCTGCACGCACACAGGCCAGGGTTCCCACCAGAACCTGCTGAACAGGAAGTTGCTCCTCTTCCGCGATCAGAACATGGCCCGCCTCATGCACCGCAATCCGACGCAAACGCTCCTGTCCACCGGGTAGAGCTTCGGCAAGGATGTGACCGCCCATGCCTTCCCAGGTGGCGGCATCAACGCTGAGGGTGACAAGGGCACCCCCAACTGCCACCACGATCCAGGCAGCAGACAGACCCAGGGCAGGACCAAAGGCGCCGAGGGCGGTGATGCCGGCAACTGCGACGCCAGCCCGAAGTGCCCCCGTGGAGCCCTGCCCCCCCTCGGCCATCAGCTGCGAGCGCGGGAGGTGGCACGCCCACGGCCTCCCTTGGATTTGCCGCCACGCGTCGGCATCGGAGCAATCACCTCGTGATTTTCGAGGTGCAGTTCCTGGCCCTGGCGGCGTAGGTCAAGGCTGACGAAGTGACGCAGGTGTTCAAGGGGAAGCTCCCCCTTGATCTGGATTTTGAAAGGAAGCGGACGGTGGCCATCTGCACGAGCCTGCTGCCGCACCTTCACCACCATTTCGCCCGTTTCAGGCTTGGTGAAGATCAACTCCCCTCGAATGGAGAAGAAGTCGTCACCCTCCGGCAGGGTGTCGGAGGCATCGGCTTGGTCAGGAGCCAAGGTGCTGGGTTCCCATACCCCAGCGATCTGCAGATGCAGATGATCAGTTTCACGGCTTCTGGGATAGACGACCCAGAGGTGGGGTTGCTCCAGGGGAAGATGCCGCCGAATCAGGGTGAGCACACGACCCAGCACAACTGTCTCCAAGGGGACCCCCTGGGCATCGGTCAAGGTGCCACGGGTGAGTTGCTCGGGATCGGTTGGGGTGTACGTGCCGCGCACAAGCCCGATGGCCCGGTACTGCAACGGCTCTGTGACCGGGGGAATCGGATGGGCGCGCATTGATGCTGACCGGGCGGAGTCAAAAGCCCTTGTAGAGACTGTAGCCAGCCCACTGCAATCTCCTCAGACTGAAGTGGCTGATTCGAGATCGGATGCCAAGCCCGCGCCGGATTCTGTTGCTACTGGCGTCCATCACTGGAGCTGCACTGGTCGGTTGGATCGCAGCTGCCTCCATGGCCCCGGGAACTCGTGCACGAGCGAGTCGCCAGGCTGAAGATCAGCAAATTGAAATGCTGATCTTCAGCTCCAAGACCAGGACAACCTCAGCGAGGCAGATCGGGGGCTGCTGCTGGAACGCCTAGTGGCACTGGAACGCCTGCAAGAGGCCGAAGTGGTGCTGCAACCCTGGCTGTCTGGCCGCACCACGCCGCGCGAACTCACCCTGTTCAAAGCGGACCTACAACGTCGCAATGGTCAGCCCGAGGCAGCCCAGTGCAGCCTCCAAAATCTGCTTCGGCTGCATCCGAATGATCCGCAGGTTCTGCAACTGCTTGTGCTTCTGAACCAAGAGCAGGGACGCCATCAGCAGGCCACATCGGAGCTCACCACCCGGTTCAAAAACATGGAGCCTGGCCAGCGTTTGGAGGTCGGATTGCTTCTCGCTGATCAGCTGAGACAAGGCGGATCCGGTCAGGCCGCGATGAATCTGTATGGCCAACTGGCCAGAGAGAACATGAATGATGCAAGGCCACTTTTGGCCCTAGCGCTGTTGCGTCAAGAGAGGGGAGATAAAGAGGCTGTTCACACCCTGTTGGAGCAGGCCCGGGAACGGCGGGACGCAAACGGACTGGTCGATCCCCTGATCGAAGTGGTGGCCGGACAACTCGGATTAAGTGCAGCCCGTAGCACCGCTTCAACCCAGCGCTATGGCGTTTCAGGAGGGTTCTGATAGGCCTTGAGGGCCGCATCAATGGCATCGGAGGGTGGCGTGGCGTCGTCCATTGCTGTCGCCCGCCGAATCTGATTCAACAGATCCATGGGGTTCGTGGAATCCAGAATTGAGCCACTGCCATCGGTGTCGCCGTAGATCTCGCGTTCCTCGCGGTTCTGAAAAGGCGCTTCAACCTGAGCATGAACCCCCACCGGGATGGCTGTCATCACCAGGAAAGACAGCGCAAGTTGCGCGACAGCCGCAAGACGGCGAGACATCAGCGAACTCCAGATTTGGCAGATGCTAAGGGTCTTTGACGCCACTGGATCAACCGTGCAGATCGCCACCTGGAATGTGAACTCGGTTCGCACGCGATTGGATCAGGTGCTCAGCTGGCTGGAGAGCGAACAACCGGATCTGCTCTGTCTTCAAGAAACCAAGGTGGATGACCCTCTGTTTCCCCTTGAGGCCTTCAGATCTGCTGGCTGGCACGTGCACATTCATGGCCAGAAGGCCTACAACGGCGTCGCACTGATCAGCCGCGAGCACTTGGAGGATGTGCGCTCTGGCTTCATTGGTGAGCTCCCGGAAGATACGGAAGCGGACGATCTCGGCGCACAGAAGCGCGTGATCAGCGCACTGCTGAATGGCGTTCGCGTGCTCAACATCTATGTACCGAATGGATCGAGCCTGAAGTCGGAGAAATACCCCTACAAATTGGCCTGGCTCAGCTGCCTCAAGCGTTATCTCGATGCTCAACAGCAACGCGGCGAGCCGCTGTGCATGGTCGGCGACTTCAACATCGGCCTCGAAGCACGCGATCTTCCTGACCCCGATCTCCAGACGGGTGGAATCATGGCGAGCGATGCCGAGCGCCAGGCCCTTCGTGATGCCCTAGGTGAACGTCTTCAGGACGTGTTCCGGGTGTTCGAACCGGACTCCGGTCACTGGAGCTGGTGGGACTACCGCAGCGGAGCCTGGGACCGGGATCGCGGCTGGCGCATCGACCACATCTACCTATGCGACGAGCTTCTGGGACTCGCCCGCAGCTGCGTCATCCACAAAGGAATGCGCGGCAACCAACAACCCAGCGACCACGCCCCGGTCAGCGTTCACCTCGACTGGCCTCCAGCCGACGACGACGGCGACGGCGATGAACCGTTGTTCTGATTCAGTTCAGTAGATCTCAACTCCGGCAGGCAGCGTCACCATCCGTTTGGATGATTCCCCGCAGGTGCGCGGCGTCGGCAACACCTTTCCCGGATTGGCCCGGTTGTCTGGATCGAAGGCGGAACGCAACAGCCCCATCGTTTCCAGGTCGTCGGGGGTGAACATCCAGTCGAGGTAGCAACGCTTGTCAGCGCCGACGCCATGCTCTCCGCTGATGCTGCCTCCGGCATCAAGGCACACCCGCAGGATGGCGGCACCGAGCTCCTTGACGCTCCTCTCCACGTTGGGCTGGTCCAGGGAATACAGGATCAGTGGATGAAGGTTGCCATCGCCGGCATGGAAAACATTGGCCACGGGCAGGCCGTGCTCCTGGCTGAGCCGTTCAATTGCAGCAAGCACCGACGGAAGGCTGCTGCGGGGAACGACACCGTCTTGCACGTAATAGGTCGGCGTGATTTTGCCCACTGCGGAAAAGGCGGATTTACGGCCTTTCCAGAGCACCGCGCACTCCGTGGGGTCTTGGGCCCGCCGCAGGCCACGGGCCCCTGCCGCTCGACAAAGTGCTTCGGCACGTTCTGAAGAGGCCTGAACCTCAGCCTCCTGCCCATCGAGCTCAATCAGCAGAACGGCCGCAGCATCACGGGGGTACTCGTCGTACCCGAAGAAATCATTGACGGCGTTGATGGTGACGTTGTCCATGATTTCCATCCCCGCCGGCAAGAGGCCGGTCGCGGTCACCGATCGCACCGCTTCCCCTGCCGCTTCCATCGTGGCGAAATCCGCCAACAGCACGTTCACGCACTCCGGCGCCCGAAGCAGGCGCAGGGTGATGGCCGTTGCAATGCCCAACGTTCCTTCGCTGCCAATGAAGGCACCACGTAGATCCAGTTCGCAGGATTCGGCCAGGCCATTGCCCAACTGCGTGATGGTTCCATCGGGCAGCACAACCTCAAGCCCCATCACATGGTTGCTGGTCACGCCGTATTTGAGGCAGTGCACCCCGCCCGAATTTTCCGCCACATTGCCCCCGATGCTGCAAACCACCTGGCTGGACGGATCCGGGGCGTAATAAAACCCATCACCTGCGACAGCGCGTGTCACCCAGCTGTTGATGACCCCGGGCTGCACCGTGACCCGCTGATTGGCCAGATCAAGGTCGAGCACCCGACGCATGCGACTGGTCACCACCAGAAGCGCCTGCTGATCCACCAACGCTCCCCCCGAGAGGCCGGTACCGCTGCCGCGAGCCACAAACGGCACACCGTGTCGATGGCAGCACTGCAACACCGCGGCGACCTGTTCGGTGGTCTCCGGCAGCACCGCCAGGGGCGGACAGTGGCGCTCAAGCGTCAGTCCGTCACAGTCGTAACTGAGCAGTTCCTGACGTTTCGCCACGATGGCCCGGGGGGGCAGACATCGGCGCAGATCCCTCTCCAGTACTGACCAGTCGTGGGTCACATCGATCTCGATCTGATTAAAGACTACGCATCAAAATGCGTGCGAAGTGGCCAATTAAGAAACACAGCAAACAGAACCGGACGTTCCTGAGTCAGGATGTTGCACGGTTTGCATCAGCCCTTTGGCGTCGGTTCCAGTGACAGCTCCCGCGTTGAACACCAGCCACTCCCAGGCCATCTTCGGCGCAGCACAGGCCCTGATGCCTGGAGGTGTCAGCTCCCCTGTGCGGGCGTTCAAGTCGGTTGGCGGTCAGCCGATCGTGTTCGATCGAGTGAAGGGTCCCTATGCCTGGGACGTAGATGGAAATAAATACATCGACTACATCGGCAGCTGGGGACCGGCCATCTGCGGCCACGCCCACCCCGAGGTGATCGCAGCACTGCAGGAGGCGATCGAAAAGGGCACCAGCTTCGGAGCACCTTGTGCTCTGGAAAACACCCTGGCCGAAATGGTGATCGACGCTGTGCCAAGCGTTGAGATGGTGCGCTTCGTCAATAGCGGCACCGAGGCCTGCATGGCTGTGTTGCGACTGATGCGTGCCTACACCGGCCGGGACAAGGTAATCAAGTTCGAGGGCTGTTACCACGGCCATGCGGACATGTTCCTGGTGAAGGCTGGTTCTGGCGTGGCCACCCTTGGCCTGCCCGATTCCCCCGGGGTGCCCCGCAGCACCACAGCCAATACCCTGACTGCGCCTTACAACGATCTCGAGGCCGTTAAGGCTCTGTTCGCTGAGAACCCTGACGCCATCTCCGGCGTGATCCTCGAGCCCATTGTTGGCAACGCTGGCTTCATTCAGCCGGAACCCGGCTTCCTCGAAGGTCTGCGGGAACTCACCAAAGAGAACGGTGCCCTGCTCGTCTTCGACGAAGTGATGACCGGATTCCGGATCAGTTACGGCGGTGCCCAGGCGCATTTCGGCGTCACTCCAGACCTCACGACCATGGGCAAGGTGATCGGTGGCGGACTTCCCGTGGGCGCATACGGCGGCCGCGCCGACATCATGGGAATGGTGGCTCCGGCAGGCCCCATGTATCAGGCGGGAACCCTCAGTGGGAACCCCCTGGCTATGACCGCCGGCATCAAGACCCTGGAACTTCTCAAGCAGCCCGGCACCTACGAGAAGCTGACGGCCACAACCCAGAAGCTCGTGGCGGGCATCAAGGACGCAGCCCAATCCGCTGGCATGCCAATCACAGCTGCCAGTGTTAGCGCCATGTTCGGCTTTTTCCTGTGCGAAGGCCCGGTCCGCAACTTTGAAGAAGCCAAGAGCACGGATTCTGAATGCTTCGGCAAACTGCATCGCGCCATGCTCGAACGGGGCATCTACCTCGCACCGTCGGCCTTCGAAGCCGGTTTCACGTCCCTGGCGCACTCCGACGCCGACATCGAAGCGACGATCAACGCTTTCCGCGAAAGCTTCGCGGCCGTGGCCTGATCGTTCCGTGCTGGCACCAGCACCCCCTCTGCCTTCACTGGTCTGCACGATCCAGACCGTGGAGAGTCGGTGGTCCGGCCAGCCGATTCCAGGCATTCGACAGCTTGAGCATCAGCAGTTCCAGGTTGACCGGGGTGAAACCCCTGGAATTCACCCGAAGAAAGTGATCGAAAGCAGGCTCACTCCCCTGGTGGAACGCTTCAGCAGTTCCGGTATTGAGCAGATGAAGGGGTCTCGCATACCTATCACTGGTCTTACGAAGCCTCATTAGGAGCACTGAAATTCAATGACTCCGAAGCCTCCAGCAGACCTGCCCAGGAGAGTCATGTTGCGGTGAGCGGAGATCTGGTCATTGATGCCCAAAATGGATTCGAACTCAGCCAGCAATCCCGGCTGACCCAATCGGCTGGGACGCAAACCCTGAGCAGCCTTTTTGAAACGGCCCATGGCTCCTGCCGAGAACAACGCTGAGTCTTTACTGGTGCGCGCTCGTCAGGCCGCCAAGCGTGCCCATTGCCCGTACTCGAACTTCCACGTGGGGGCTGCCGTGCGCTGTGCTGACGGCAGTGTGATCGACGGCTGCAATGTGGAAAATGCCAGTTATGGGCTGAGCATCTGTGCCGAGCGGGTCGCACTTTTTACGGCGATCAGCCAGGGCAAACGACCGATTGAACTGGCCGTGAGCTGCATCGATGCCAAAGGCGATGCAGCCCCAGGATCCCGTATGCCGTGCGGCGCCTGCCGTCAGGTGATGCAGGAACTGCTGCCAAGCAAGGCCGATGTGAGCATCGATGGCGTGGGAACAAGGCAACTTGAGCAACTTCTTCCTACGCCCTTTGAACTAAGACAACCAACAATCAACTGATCATCACCATCAGAGCCCTGAAGCGCTCATCCAAAAGCGAGCAGCATCAACAGACCACGATTCACCAGAGAATCAAGATCGTGCCCAACAGGCCAAGGCTTTCTGGGGATCGTTGATTTCAGACACGTCGCTATAGACGTACTTCTGCCATTCCAGTTCGGGAAGACCGGCAAACAACATCAAGTTGAGCGGATACTGCTCGGAATCGGTGCACCTGCGGAAATCATCCCGAAACAGGAAGGTTGGTTTACCAAGGGCAATGGCAGCACCAAGCTCCACCATGACCCCTTCATCGGGTGGGGTTCCGTTCACGATGGCGAACAGAGCATCAGCATCACGCACATCCTGCAGGTCCCGCTGAGCGACGAGATAGGCCCATCCCGGTTCCGCCAGATTCACCTGACCATTGCGCGCAAAAGGCTCCCATACCTCCAATCCCAGGGCTTCCAATGCCCCAATGAACTCCGGCAACAGCAGCCGCTTCCACTGCGCCGAAAAGCCATAGGGAGACGCCAAATAAATCGTGCGCGCAGTGTTGTTCATCACAAGCCACGGGAGGTGCGATAGGCCTGCTCGTCCGCACGGGCCTGTTCAAGGTTTTCCCAAGGGAACACCAGCCATTCCGACGACTCGGCAATCACGGCTGCCGTCCACCAATCAGGACAACCCTTGCTGACCCAAACAGCGAAGGATGCCTGCGGCACCTGAACTTTCAACGCCTGCAAGGTGCGTCCGGTTTCATAGACATCATCCACAATCAGGGCTGATTGCTCGGGTGCTGAGAGCAAGGGGCGATCCAAGGCATGGCTGAGCGCGACGGCCAGGGACAGCCCTCCCCGGGGGACCCCATAAACGCCAGTCACAGCAGAATCGGCAAAGCGTGAAGCCAACTGCTGCACCGCCTGATCGAATTGGGCCCAGCTCAGTACCTGCATGGCCGGAGAATGACACATCCACGCTGTGATGCCCCTTGAGCCGAGACATCCCGCCCCAGGAACAAAATCGCAAATGGTTTCGCAGCCATCTGCTCAACCGGGAACTGGAATTGCAGGAGCTGTACGACCTGCCGCAGGGAGAGTTGGATCTACTGATGGCCGAGACCGCTGAGATCCGCTCGGACCATGAAAACCGATCCCGCAGTCATGGGCGCTGGTGCACCGCAGGCTATGCGCTAGAACTGGCCAAGATCATCGATGCTCGACGAGCCCGCGATCAGAGCGATTAGACGTCGCCCCTCACCCAAAAAGCTCAAGTCCAATGCACCAACAGGGAGTCACGAGTGTGTTGCAGACGTCCCAACTCCCAACCATGAGCGACGAAACTGAAAATCCTGCCGGAGCAATTTCAAAACCCACTTTTGATAACTCACCTTGCACGGATCTGCAGCAAGTAGCTGCTGCGTGGCTCTAATTTCCCGACGTATTGTGCGGCTCCGGTAAACCTTTTGAATATTCACAACACTGTCATGTAGCTCTTTCTTGGCAGCTTCTGGATCACCCTCAACATTGTCCCGGAGATGATCCAACATGGAACGATCCAACGACATGCGGTAGGGGTCAGGCTGCTCAGGCATGGACTTGAGCACGTTTAAAAGGAAGGCCACACGGGCATGACGGCTGGGGAAATCCATCGAATTCGCATCAGCGTTCAGATTCACCTCCTTCCGTCCTGAACTCTGCGCCAAGGTTCGCTTCACAACACCACCCTCTTTCAGCAGGAGGTCATCAAGACCGCGAAGGTAGTAATGCTGCACAGGGAATTGCTGGCCTTGTGCAATCCCCTGGCAACGTCCCGACTCAGATATGGCTGAAGCATGAAGGCGAAGCCGTTGAAGCGCCGATGTTTTAACGATCGACTTGACCTGAGGAAAAACAAAAAATCTCTTTTGTGGAGCTTCAAAGAAGTCATTATTCATCGATGCCGTCAGCCTCCAAGGCATCAGAAACGATTCCACCTTCTCCTCTTCGAGAAAAGAGAGCAAATCAGGATGCAAGTATTCATCAGCATCAATAACAGCGACATAATCCTCACGAATCAGATCTTGAACAGAACTGATTCCCTGACTATCCGACTAATGGAATGCAATTCCATTTCTCGCAAAAATTTCGCGACAGAGTGGCGCAGCCCCAGGAGCAACCACCGAGTAAAAAGAATCAACGCCTAAGCGGCGATGGTGATCAATGAAAGACTGAAGGTAGGGAGCTTCGCCATCAAAAACACGAACCGCGATGGCGAAGCTGCTCACTAAAACCACAAATTTTGATTTAAATTACCACAAACACCAGCACAAAACTTGTTGAACCATGGGTTTATGGCAGGAACTCACATTTTGAGGGACGCCATCAAGACCGTTTTTTTTACTTGCATCACCTCCAAGCCAAACCTTGCGATCTCCTCATCAGCGATAGTTCTCAAACTGCAAGGGAACATCAAGCTCATCTTCCTTACTCTTGACGAGCTGAATCGCGGCTTGTAAATCATCTTTGCTCTTGCCCGTGATGCGCACACTTTCACCCTGGATTGCCACTGTCACCTTTTTGAGCTCATCGCGCACGATCTTGCTCAGCTTCTTAGCGATCTCCTGACTCAGACCCTTACGCAGCTTCACCACCTGCTTCACCCGATTGCCTCCTGCTGTTTCAGGTGTTTGAAAATCGAAAATCTTCAGTGACAGGTTGCGTTTGGTCGCTTTTGTTCGCAGCACATCCTCCACAGCCTGAAGCGTCATATCACTGGCCGTGGTGATCACCAGCTCCGTTTCCTCTAGGTCAATTTCAGTACCGGAATCTTTGAGGTCATAACGGTTGCCAACATCGCGACGCACCTGATCCAGGGTGTTCACCAGCTCCTGCCGATCAAAGTCGGAGACAACATCGAAGGAATAAGTGCTGGCCATGACGCAAACTGTCGCTCCTCCAGCTTAGAAACCCGTCGATCTCCAGCTGGTTGCAGTCCACCCGAGCCCGTTAGGGTCCCCAGGACTGATCGGATGTCATGACTCCTGTGTTTGCCTGGGCCCTCTGCCTGATGGGAGCCGTCGTGATGGTGAGCATCGTGCTCACCGGTGCCGGACGAGCCAAAGCCGACTTCACCTTGGCTGATCTTCAGGCACCTCGGGCGATGTTTGAACGGCTGCCCGCCTTCGGGCAACGCGCCGTGTGGGCACAGGAAAACAGCTGGGAAGCGCTAACCCTGGGGGCACCGGCAATGCTGTTGTGTCTGATCAGCGGAGTCAGTAGCCCCACGGCCATAACGGCAGCGTGGATCTGGCCAGGCATCCGTTTCGTTTATCTATTCGCCTACGTCGGCAACGTCCCACCACTGAGGGGACTCTGCTGGGCCACCGGGGTTACTGCCGTTGGCATCTGCTACGTGGAAGGACTTCGGGCCGTGATCAGCGCTGCAGGCTGATCAGTCGAAGTACAGAAGGCTCACCACCTTTCCCATGTCCTCCGCAGTTCGTGCACTCGCCAGAAGTGTTTCGCTGTCGTGAAATGCGAGACAGATCAACTGATCACAGCGGTTGATGATCTCTTGATTGCACAAACTGCTGGCCATCGGCAAAGGCAGGTCGTCCTGCTCGGGCTTGTCCACAAGGTGCAACACCCGATCCAGGAGATCTCGAATTTCAGGCACCTGTCGATCGAGGCTCTGGGGCAAGAGGACAGTGAGTTTGGAGGGATCCACCACCAGGCACCCGCGAATTACGGCAGCATTCACCCCCTGAGATCCTGATGTAATCAGGGAATGGCCTTCTTGAACCAGTGAGCGGGCTACCAATTCGATCAGGTGAACCGCCACAACAGGCACATGACGGCTACCGAGAATGGCGATCCTTCGTTCGCTTTTGTCCTGCAGAAGAGCTAGTTCCTGCGCAAGGGTGTCAACCCGATCAAGAGCTGGCAGATCCAGTGACTGACCCAAGGAAAATCCGCCGCCTGATTTCATCGAAAGCTAGCAATCATCAGGCGTGCTGAACCGTCAGATTCAATGAATTGAAGAGCTGATCAAGCTTGCAGTGCTCTTCCACAAGACGGAAGGCGTAGGTGGCCTTCACTGCTTCATGCAAGCGCACATGACCAAACGCCTGCTCAATCACGCCCACCGTGGCCAGGGTGTCGTGCTCCACCTTGAGCAAGGGCACGTCCAATTCTTCAGCGCGATTGATCAATTGAGGAAGAGGTTCCCCTGCCCCAGTAAGGATCAAACATTGGGTTGATGCCTCAAGAGCAGCCAACTGGATGTCGGTGCGATCAGCCCCAGTCACCACAGCCATGTTGCGTCGTTTTCGGAAGAATTCCATGGCCGAATTCACATTCATCGCCCCGATGCTCAGGGTTTCCACCAACAGTTCCTGCCGTTCCTGGCAGCAAATCACCCGGGCATTCAGCCGCCGCACCAACTCACCAACCGTGACGCTGCGCAGCAACGGGGAACGGGGCATAACGCCGAACACCTGCAGGCCCAGGCCCTGCAGGGCAGGAACCACCTGACGCTCCAAGCTTTCGACCTCCTCTGGCGTGACAGCGTTGAGCACCACTCCAACCAGGCGGTCGCCCAGGGTCTGCTTGGCCGCCAGCAGCGCATCCACGCTGCGGCTGTCCTGCCAGAGGTGCACCAACACGACCTTGGCATCCAGACCTGTCGCCAGCTGCGGAAGGCTGAGGCCGTACAGCAATCCCTCCTGGAGGCTTCCCGCACATTCCAAGAGGGTGAGTCCTTCGTCAGCCTGAATGCGCTGACGAAGCTCCGCGAAACCCTGGCCGGCATCCAACTCGCCCTGGCCAAGGCGCTGGGCAGCTGTTGTCGGCGACAGCAGATGCATCGAAGGAATCAGACGTTCAGGCGGCAGATTCAGCGTTTCACCAACAAAGCGAACGTCGTCGTCGATGAGAGGTTGAGGCAACGGGCCCTGGTTCGGATCCCAATCCAGGCTTGTGGCCAGGGGCTTTCCGAACCGGATCTGCTGTCCGGCACGGGCAAGCTGCTGGGCAATTCCAAGAACGAGGGCCGACTTCCCACTGAACGGCTCACACGATCCGATCAACAGTGTCGTTCCCATGGAGGTGATGCCTGTCACCGCTGAATCTAGGCCTGTTCAGGCGCATCTCCGCGCTCCATCAACAACCACTGCCTGAACCCATCGGGCAGATCCGGCTCCGATGGCTGCAGATGGGAACGATCCATAAGCCAGGCCACCAGCTGATGGGAGCTGACGACGAAATCAACATCCCCCTCGGAATGACCGGGAAAACGAAGCTGGCAGTCCAGCCTCTCCATTGGCGCAGCGACCCCGTGCCAGCGGAGTTCAAATGGGTATCCATCAATTCCGGCAACTGGACGCCGCCCCTTCAGCTCCCCGCAGCTCAGGATCTGCAGGGCTGCGGGGAGATTCTGCTCACGACTAACACCACCGCAGTAAGGAGCGAACAAAACCAGTTGGGCGGCATCTGACACAGCTGGTGCTTGATTCTTGCTCCGCTCGTTTCAAGGATGCCCCAAGCTGGCCCCATGGCCCAGTCCCCCTTCCACGGAAAACGGATCGGCATCACAGGCGCTCGTGGAGCCCTTGGAGCAGCCCTGACTCGATGCTTCCGTGCCGCAGGCGCCCACGTGATCGGTTTCACCCACGGTTCCACACCGCCAGAGCAAGCAGATGGCCCACACCGTTGGGTGAGCTGGAGCTGCGGAGACGAAGTCAGCTTGGATACCGATCTGGCGGAGATCGATGTTCTGGTCTTGAACCATGGGATCAATCCTCAAGGCGACCAGAGTCCTGAGGTAATCAATCAGGCGCTGGAGATCAACACCTTGAGCAGCTGGCGGCTGATGCAGCGATTTGAGGCCATCAGCAGAGCATCGCCTCAGGGCGATGCGAGGGAGGTGTGGATCAACACCTCGGAGGCTGAAATCCAGCCTGCCGTAAGTCCTGTGTATGAACTCACCAAGCGGATGCTGGGACAGCTGGTGAGCATCCGCGGTGCGGTACTCGATGACTCAGGCCGTGAAGCCTTGATCCTTCGCAAGCTGGTGCTCGGACCCTTTCGCTCATCACTCAATCCGATTGGGTTGATGAGCGCCGATTTCGTCGCAGCCCAGATACTGCGCCAGGCGAGCTGGGGCTTTCGCCTTGTGATCGTGACGCCAAACCCACTGACCTATGTGTTAACGCCCCTGACCGAGCTTGGACGGCGGGTCTATAGCCGGATCCTCAGTCGCCCCGATCAGTGAGGATTTCGCATCCATCACTGGTGACGAGAACGGTGTGCTCCCACTGCGCCGATAGAGAGCCATCGCGGGTCACAACGGTCCATTGATCCCGCAGCGTGCGGCAGGCCTTGCTGCCGGCATTGAGAATGGGCTCAATCGCCAGGGTCATGCCTGGACGCAAGGTGACGTTGGGAAGCTCGTCAGTGCGGAAATTGAACACGGAAGGTTCTTCGTGCAGGTTTCTGCCGACACCGTGGCCGGTGTAATCCTCCACAACACTGAAAGCGTTGGCCTTGACGTGGTCTTCAACGGCTCCAGCAATGTCGAGCAGGGTGTTGCCTGCTTTGACCTGGCTCAAACCAGCCATCAAGGCTTCCTTGGCAACCCGGCTCAAAGTCTGTGCTTCCTGGGGCACATCTCCAACGCAGATCGTGATACAGCTGTCGCCGTGGTACCCCTCGAAGTAGGCGCCGGTATCCACCTTCAGCAGATCGCCATGGCGGATCACACGCTTCGAACTAGGAATACCGTGCACCACTTCGTTGTTGATGCTGGCGCAAATGCTGGCCGGAAAGCCGTGATATCCCTTGAAACTTGGAGTCGCCCCCATCTCTCGAATGCGTTTTTCGGCATAGGCATCGATATCTCCAGTTGTCTGGCCCGGTTCCACCATTCCCATCACCTCCCGCAGCACGGTGGCGACGATGTGGCTGGCCTGACGCATGATCTTCACTTCACGGGCTGATTTGATCTCAACACCGCGACGCTTCTGAATGCGAGGGCCCGTCGCCGTCACCTGCCCCTGCGCTGCCTGGGTGGATGCCAGAAGATCAGCAAAGAGATTCATGACTCAACCCAATATCCGTCACGCTATCAAGAGCAACCGAATTGATGCCGGTCATGTCGCTGCTTGTGCGCTTGCGCGAACTGCACCGAAGCGTTGCACCTTTCGTTCTGGCGCCTTTGCTAGTGACGGTGTTCTCCGGAGTCAGTTACCGCCTAGCCCGGGACTGGTTTGGAGCCAGCCGGGAACAGGTTCACTGGTTAATGGTGGTGCACGAAGGGGAATGGCTCGGTTCCACGCTGGAACCGGTCGTCGTTCTTCTCAATGCCATCGGGCTGCTGTGGATGCTGATCACAGGAGTAGGACTCCTGATGGAGCAATGGCGTCGAAAGGTACACTCGTAGTTTGGCGATACAACGCGGAGCTGGGATGGCAGCCGATTCGAAGGACACAGCGGTGACCGACGAGAACACCGAAACGGCTGTGGAAACAGCACCTGAGGCCACAGCGGCGAAGCCCAGCAAGGCTTCCAGTGCTACTGCCAAAAAACTGAGCCCCGAGGCTCTGATTCGCTCCTTTGAGTCAGCTCAGCAGAAAGATGATCTTCCTGAGATCTACGTGGGCGACACCGTGCGCGTTGGTGTTCGCATAAGCGAAGGCAACAAGGAGCGTGTTCAGCCCTACGAGGGCGTGGTGATTTCCAAGCGCCATGGCGGTCTCAACCAGACCATCACCGTGCGCCGGATCTTCCAGGGCATCGGCGTTGAGCGGGTGTTCATGCTGCATAGCCCCCAAGTGGCTTCCATCAAGGTGGAACGGCGCGGTAAGGTGCGCAGGGCGAAGCTTTTCTATCTGCGGGAACGGGTGGGCAAGGCCACCCGCGTGAAGCAGCGCTTCGATCGCTGAGGTTTCGACCTCGTTCAATCAGTTGCCAATTTCAACGTTGGCTGAGGGGTACATCGCCTTGCGCCGTTAGTTCAGTTGGTAGAACGCAGGTCTCCAAAACCTGATGTCGGGGGTTCGAGTCCTCCACGGCGCGTCCGATGTTCCCCTCGTGCAGTTTCCCGGTTCTGAGCATGGAGTTGGATCTTCAACCTGGTGATGTTGTGAAGGTGTTGGAGTCAGCCGCCCTTGGCTGGGTCCGTGCCCGAGTGATACGCGTCAAGTCCGGCGGCCGTGTGGTCGTTCAAAGTGATCAAGGACGTGAATTCACCGCCCGCGGCAATCAGGTTCGGCTCATCGAACCTGCGGGATTCCGTCCCTGACTCATTGAGGACTCGGTCATGTGCCGATGCTTCCCTCAATTCCTGGCGACGTTGTCGCCGGGAATTTTTTTATGGCAGCACTTGGAAGACAATTCAAGGCTGATCCAGGGCTCAGTTGTTGACGTAGGGCAGGGCAACAGTTGATACTGATCAGGTCGCGCAGGCGATACAGGTCAGATTCTTCGGAGCGCGTCTCGCGAGTTCTGAATCAGGTCTGGGACCGTAGTTCAACCGGTTAGAGCACCGCCCTGTCACGGCGGAAGTTGCGGGTTCGAATCCCGTCGGTCCCGTTCTTACCACCAAAAGCCACGATGGTGCGCGTTCGACTGGCCCCCAGCCCAACGGGCACGCTTCATATTGGAACGGCGCGAACGGCTGTTTTCAACTGGCTGTATGCCAAGCACGAGCAAGGGGCGTTCGTGCTGCGCATTGAAGACACCGACAAAGAGCGGTCCAAGCCCGAGTACACCCAGAACATTCTCGAAGGCTTGCACTGGCTCGGGATCAAGTGGGACGAGGAACCCGTCATCCAGAGCGAACGGGTGGTGCAGCATCGTGAAGCGATACAGACCCTGCTCGATCGGGGATTGGCCTACCGCTGCTACGCCAGCGAAACGGAACTCACGGCCATGCGCGATGCGCAGAAAGCGGCCAATCAAGCGCCGCGCTACGACAACCGCCACAGGACCCTGACGCCCGAGCAGGAGCAGGCTTTTCAGGCAGAAGGCCGCGAAGCGGTGATCCGCTTTCGCATTGATGACGCTGCCGAAATTCGCTGGAATGATCTAGTGCGTGGGGCCATGAGCTGGCGAGGCTCTGACCTTGGCGGTGACATGGTGATTGCCCGTCATGCCCCGGCTGATCAAATCGGCGACCCCCTCTACAACCTTGTTGTGGTGGTGGATGACGCCGCGATGAAGATCACCCATGTGATCCGCGGTGAAGATCACATTGCCAACACCGCCAAGCAGCTGCTCCTCTATGAAGCGCTGGGCCTTACCTTGCCGACTTTTGCCCATGCCCCTCTCATCCTCAATGCCGAGGGTCGCAAGCTCTCCAAACGGGATGGGGTGACCTCCATCAACGACTTCCGCGCCATGGGCTACACCCCTGACGCCATCGCCAACTACATGACCTTGCTGGGGTGGTCCGTGCCGGAGGGCATGGAGGAACGGTTTAGCTTGCGTGAGGCCGCAGCCGTCTTTGGTTTCGATCGGGTCAACAAAGCCGGAGCGCGTTTCGACTGGGACAAGCTCAACTGGCTGAATGCCCAGGTTCTGCATGGGTGGACGGCGGAACATCTTCTAGAGGAGCTAACGCCCCTCTGGGCCGAACGCGGTTGGACTCCTCCCAGCGACACCAGCTGGTGCCTCGACCTCTGTGCCTTGCTGGGCCCCTCCCTCACCCTGCTCAAAGATGGTGCCGATCAGGCGGAACCGTTCTTTGATCGTCCGGGCCTCCAGGAGGATGCGCTCGAGCAACTCGCGGTCGAAGGAGCTCAAGCAGCCATTGCCGACCTGCTTCAGCGTCTCGAGAACGACCCTTGGGATGGCAGCGACGTCGATCAATCCAAGGCTTGGCTGGGGGATGCCGCCAAAGCAGCCGGTGTGAAGAAAGGGGTTGTGATGAAGTCCCTGCGCGCCGCTCTGCTGGGGCGTCTTCAAGGGCCCGATCTGATCACAACATGGTCACTGCTGGCCCGAATCGGTGAGGACCTGCCGCGACTGCGCCGCTGCCTCGGCTGAGGCAGGCTCGTTATCGACAGTTTGGACTAGGCCCAGAGCCCGAGCCAATGGCTGGGCTGTGAGGCCCTGCAGGCCGACGGTCATCAGGATGGTCAGGAACACCAACCCCTGAAGGCGTCCAGCCCCAAGGATGCCGGCTTGCTCCAAACGAATCGCGAAAAGAGAGGCCACCGCAGCGGTGACGATGCCTCGCGGCGCGAGCCACCCCAGAAACAGCCGTTGCTCAAGCTTGAAGGGCAGTCCGATGGTGGCTAAACCCACGCCAATCGGACGCACCACGAGCATCAACGACAGCACACAGAGGATGCCGCCCCAACCCAGCGGACTGAGTTCAGCCCAGGACACGTCAGCGGCCAGCAGTGGAAACAGCATGGTGATCGCCAACTGCGCCAGTTCCTGAATCAAGCCATCCAATTCAGCGGTGTGGGGGCCTGGACGTCGACCGACGACGATGCCCGCCGCCACCGAAGCAGGCAGAGCGGATTCCGGCAGCAGCCACTCACTGACGCCATACATCAGAAACAGCAAACCCAAACTGAGCTGCAGCGGGAGCCCCTTCAACTGATCGGGTTTGAGCCGTCGCAGCAGCTCAGACAGCAGCCAGCCGACGCTCGCGCCAATCAGCACTCCACCGCCCAATCGATACAGCAGGCCGAGCATCACCTCACGCCAGCCGTGCAGGTTGCCAAGGACAAGCTCCAACAGCAGCAGGGCTAAAACGGCGCCAATGGGCTCAAGCACCAGTCCCTCAGCCTCCAGGACTTCGCCCAGAGGAGGTGCGAGCCGAATCTGACGCACCAGAGGAGTGACCACTGTTGGCCCAGTGGCCAGCACAATGGCACTGAACACAGCCGCAAGCGACCAGCTGAGGCCGGCAAGCCAATGGGCCGCCAACAGACCGCCTCCCAGGGAGATCAACAGACGCAGGGCTGCGATGCGCTGCACCGTGGCCTTGATCGTGTCTCCAGGCAGACGCAGATTCAGTCCGCCGTCGAACAGCACCAGGCTGACGAGAAGACCCACAACGGTTCCAAGCCCGGATCCGAGATCAAGGGGTTCCACCCAACCCAAACCAGAGCGACCGATCAGCAGCCCCGACAGGAGCAGCAACACCACCCCAGGAAATTCCGACTTGGCTGCCAGAAAACGGGCCGCAGCACCCGAGGAGACCGTGACGCCCCAGAGGAGGCCCAGACGCTCAGGCGTCATCGACAGAGGAGAACTGAGGTTCCACGCGCACGCCGATCACGGATTGGGGGCGTACAACCAGATACTCGCCCTCCAGATCACTGAGGGGAACGTTGACGAAACCGCCCTGGTTCTCGGCATTGACCACCCCTTGGTGCCACTCCTGGAAGATCTCGAGTTTCGGAAAAAACACCCATTCGGTTTGGCCTCCCACAAGGTGGAGATGGACGGCGTAACGACGGGGCGTACGGGACATCAGCGCGGAAAGACACCCATCACGGTCCCCACAGGATGACGGATCGGTTCCGGGTCTGCCCAGAGAAAAGGGCGAAGACAGGTGTTGCGCGGGGCATACAGCGGATGGCGCGGTTGCCCCGAGGCCGTCTGACCCAGCATCAGTGGTTGCGGCGAGTCGGGAACAGAGCGTCGGCGTTGCGGCAGCAAACGCTGAATGTCACCAAGAAGCAGCTGAGCCCGGTGCCATCGCGCCCCCCTCGCCCCCCATCCACACCAGAGATCAACCCCAGATGTCCGGGACCAGTGGTTGAACCAGCAGTTCAAGATCGCGTCGTTCTGCTCACCGATGGGGTCCTTCACCCGCAGCAGTGCCGCCGGAGACGGCGAGATCCGAGCGAACAGATTCAGCACCAGCAACTCCCGATATCCCCATTGCCTGGCGAAGCCGATCAAACGGCGCAGGGTCGGATCATCACGCTGGCCATCAGCTCTCGAGGGATTTAGACCCACGAAGATCAGGCACCCTTCGCCTGTACCCAGGCAGCGCCGCAGCCACCAGCGGTAACAGCCATCGCTGCTAAGGGACGCTTCAGACCCCGAGCTGTCGGCGACAACGCTCAAGGATGCGCTCGCTGGCGTGACCATCGCCGAAGGGGTTAACGGCGCGGGACATGTCTTGATAGGCCGTGGCATCCCCAAGCAGCCGCGAGGTCTCTTCCAGGATCACATTGGGATCAGTGCCCACAAGCCGGGCTGTTCCCGCATCAACGGCCTCCGGCCGCTCTGTGGTTCGCCGTAGAACCAGTACGGGTTTGCCTAGCGCAGGGGCCTCCTCCTGGAGACCACCAGAATCGGTGAGCAACAGGCAGCAACCTTTCATCGCTGCGACGAGACGGTCGTAGTCCAGAGGTTCGGTCAGAACGACACGGGGATGGCTTCCAAGCAGGGCCTGCAGCGGTTCTCGCACCGTCGGGTTGCGATGCATCGGCAGCAGGAGCGCCGTGTCGGGGTAGCGCTCAAGCACCTTCAGCATTCCTGCAGCGATGTCGTGCAGACGCTCACCCCAGTTTTCACGCCGATGCACCGTGGCGAGGATCACCCTCTGTTGATCCCAGTCGAGGCCATCAAAGCGAACATCCGGCGCCGATTCCGCCATCAATAACAACGCATCGATCACGGTGTTGCCGGTCACGGAAATCTCCCCGACCACCCCGGATGCTTTCAGGTTGGATTCCGCCTTAGCCGTCGGCGCGAAATGAAGAGTCGCGATCTGGGAGAGAAGCCGACGGTTGGCTTCTTCCGGGAAGGGATCCAGAAGATTGTCGGTGCGCAGACCGGCCTCCACATGGCCAACCGGGATCTGCTCGTAAAACGCAGCCAAACCAGCTGCAAACGCCGTGGTGGTGTCGCCCTGCACCAGGACCAACTGCGGCAGATAGGCCTGGAAGTCTTCCCGCAGCCCTTGCAGCGCAGCACAGGTGACATGCGTCAGGGTCTGACGGGGTGCCATCAGATTGAGATCCTGATCCGCATGAAGATGGAACAGATCCATCACCTGGCCCACCATTTCGCGGTGCTGACCGGTCAGGACGACACGGGTCTGCAATGCATCACAGGCTTGAAACGTCCGGATGACCGGAGCCAGCTTGATCGCCTCTGGACGCGTTCCCAGAACGATCGTGACGCGGGGCTGTTCAGCCATTCCATCCAGACGGACCGCAGGAGTTTACGGGCGTCAACCCGGAGAGAACAGTGAGAAATCCTTGCCAGTCCCAGCATCGAGACGATCCTGATGAAAGATCTCTCGCCATCAACGTGGCTCAGCCGGTTTTTCCCCCAGCTTCCCGCCGCGCCCAACCTCCGCCCATACCTCAGAACGATCCCGGGAGGTTCAAAACCCGGCGCCCAGATCAGCTGCAGATGGCTCGCCAAGCCTCGAGGAGATCGTTCAGATCGCCCATGAGGCTGGCCATTCCGATGTCCACCTGGGGGTTGGAGAAGCACCTCGAAACCGCGCACGGGGAGACATGCAAAGCACGGAATGGCCAGTGACCCGCGCCGAGGTCTTTCAGGGATGGCTCCAGGAAATCCTGACGCCACAAGAGATCGATGGCTTCAACCGCGACAAGGAATTCGACGGCTCCCATGCATTCCCCTTAGTGCGCGTGCGCATCAACCTGATGGATTCACTGCGAGGCCCGGCCATGGTGCTGCGCCTAATTCCGCAGACGATCCTCACCATCGAGCAGCTGCATCTCCCCAACGTGCTGCAGAGCCTCGCGGCCCTGCCGAAGGGACTGATCCTGGTGACCGGACCGACCGCCTCCGGCAAAAGCACAACCCTCGCGGCCATGATCGACTGGATCAACCGCAACGAGGCACGCCACATCCTCACGATCGAGGATCCTGTCGAGTTCGTGCATGAGAGCCGCAAGTCCCTCATTCGGCACCAGGAAGTTGGATTGCACACCCTCAAATCCCACAACGCCCTGAAGGCCGCCCTGTGCGAAGACCCTGATGTGATTGGTGGCCGAAATCCGAGATCAGGGAACCCTCTCTACGGCCCTCGAAGCGGCCCAGACCGGCCACCTGGTGTTCGGGACGCTGCACACCAATTCAGCGGTAAAAACCGTGGAGCGAGTCCTCGACATCTATTCACCAGAGGAACAGGAGAGTGTGCGCCGTTTGTTGTCCGAGTCGCTGCTGGGGATGATCGCCCAGGGGTTGATCAAGACAAAGGACAGAAAACGGGCGGCGTATCACGACATCCTGAACAACACCGATGCCTGCAAGAACTACATCCAGCGGGGGGCGCTCGATGAGGTTGAAGAAATCTTGGAACGCAGCGAGTTCGATGGGATGGTGACCACCAATCAATCGCTGTTTGCCCTAGTGGAGGAAGATCGCATTGAGGGCGCACAGGCTGTTGCCGTCAGCCCCAAACCCAACGAGCTGGCCCAGGCCCTGCGGGGCCGAAGCTGATCAGCCACCGCTGAACACACGCACCAAAAGAACGACAGCGATCCCTGCGGAGAGGCCGATCATCGCCAGACGGCCGTTCCAGATTTCGGCCTGCGGAGTAAAGCCCCGCTTCCAGGCGTTTAGGTCTTGTGCCTCCACGGGCTCCGGAGGATCTGATCTGGTTTCCGGTTGATCCACGACGCAGAGACCGAACAGTTCTCTCAAGCCTAAAAGGCTCTTTAAAAAGGTGGGTCTGATGTGTAAAGGGCATTGGCCTGATCCAAGGGCCAGCGTGCTGCAACTCCGGATTCAAGAGAGGTGGAAGCCGTGTTCTGGCCAAGACGCAGCAAAGCCGCAGCTCCGATCATTGCAGCGTTGTCGGTGCAGAAGGCCAGGGGAGCGATGGAGACGGCTATGCCCCGCTGCTTCCCCTGTTCGAGCATGCATTGGCGCAGGCGACGGTTCGCTGCGACGCCGCCAACCATCACCAGTTGCTGAACTCCATTGTCTTCAGCGCAGCGGAGGCTGCGTTGCACCAGAACATCTGCCACCACCTGTTCGAAACTGGCGGCCAGATCGGCAAGAGGCAGCGGATCGCTGGTCTGCCGCAGTGTTTCCACGGTGCGAAGCATGGCTGTCTTCAGGCCACTGAAAGAAAAGTCGTAAGGGTGAAACCCACCACCCGGCAATGAAATTCGCCCCTTGGGCAGGCGGAAGCGCGTTGCATCACCCCTATCGGCAACAGCCTGGATGGCAGGGCCTCCGGGGTATCCCAGACCGAGCAGGCGCGCCACCTTGTCGAAAGCTTCTCCAGCGGCATCGTCATGGCTTCGGCCTAAACGCGTCATCCCCCCGTCGTCAGCCACCAGGATCAGCTCGGTATGGCCTCCACTCACCAGCAGCACCAAATAAGGCGCTTGCGGTGGAACGTCTCCAAGCATCACCGAGGCCAGATGGCCTTCCAGATGATGGATGCCGAGGAAGGGGCGCTGATGCAGTGCGGCAAGGGTGCGGCCGGTAACCGACGCCACCATCAGAGCCCCGGCCAGGCCTGGAGTGATCGTTGCCGCTATGGCATCCAGCTGCCCTAAAGCGAAACCCGCCTCGTTAACAACGGCCTCGACCAGCCCAGGCAGGGCCTCGACGTGACGACGCGAGGCGATTTCAGGCACCACACCACCCCAAAGGGCATGCTCCTCGACCTGGGAGGCAATCCGCGACGCCAGAACGTCGATTCGTCCATCAGCGTGACGTCGCAGGACCGCAGCCGCAGACTCGTCACAACTTGTTTCGAGGGCAAGCACTGCATGCATCTGAGCGATGCGCCTCTCCTACTCTCCGACTTGTGACATCTTGCCCTTTCGGGGCACCGTTCAGAGGAATCGTTCCGATGCGTCGTCTCTTCGCCGTCGTGCTTTCAGCACTCCTGGTGTTCGGCTTCGCCCCCGTCGCCAAGGCGGATGTGGCTGGCCTGACACCTTGTTCTGAAAGCGCCCGCTTCCAGCAGCGTGCCGCTGCCGCTTCAACGCCTCAGGCCAAAGCCCGCTTCGAGATGTACAGCCAGGCCTCCTGTGGTGAAGATGGTCTTCCCCACTTGATCGTCGATGGCCGCTGGAGCCATGCCGGTGATTTTGTCTATCCCGGGATCATGTTCTTGTACGTCGCCGGCTGCATCGGCTGGGCCGGTCGTGAGTATCTGAAAGCAACCCGCGGCAAGACTGCTGCCCAGTACGAAATTTTCATCGATCGCAGCATTGCGTTCAAGAGCCTTCTGGCTGCCGCTACCTGGCCGCTCGCTGCCTTCGGTGAATTCACCAGCGGAAAGCTGCTCGAAGACGACAGCAAGGTGACTGTTTCACCGCGCTGATTTATACGACTTCAACCATTGCCCCCTCAACAATGAACAAGTTTCTGACCGCAGCTCCAGTGGTTGCAGCCATCTGGTTCACAGCCACCGCAGGAATCCTGATCGAGTGGAACCGCTTCTTCCCCGATCTTCTCTTCCACCCGATGTGAGACACGGGTTGTCAACATCACCAAAGGGAACCTTCGGGTTCCTTTTTTTTGCCTGCATCGCGTTGCCAAGATCAGCTCCGCGTTATCCCAGCCCCATCAGCATCTCCACCTGGTTCAACGCTGATTCGAGATCGTCGTTGATCACGACGGCGTCGAATTCATGTTGAGCCTTGAGTTCCTCTCGAGCGCGAGTCAAGCGGCGCTGAATGGCCTCCTCCAAATCGGTGCCGCGACCGCGGATCCGGCACTCCAATTCCTCAAAGCTGGGGGGAGCCAGAAAAATCTGAAAGCCATCCGGGAAACTGCGACGCACCTGGCGGGCACCTTCCAACTCAATCTCCAAAAGCACGGGGCGCCCCGCCGTCATTTGTTCCTCCACAGGACCTCGGGGTGTGCCATAGCAATTTCCCGCGAATTCCGCCCACTCGAGAAAACCTTCCTGCTCCACCAAGGCCTCAAACCCCGCACGGCTGTGGAAGAAGTAGTTGATGCCGTCCTGCTCCCCCTGACGCGGAGAACGGGTGGTGGCTGACACCGACAGCCAGATCTGGGGATGGCGCTCCAGCAGCTGGTTCACCAGGGTTCCCTTGCCGACTCCACTGGGGCCGGTGATCAAGGTGAGCTTTCCACTGGTGGACATCGCGGCGTCTGCGTGGGTCAGCAGAGTAGGAAGCCCTAATGCCCCGCCCGGTGCTCCAGGTGATCGCCTCCCCCAGCCTGCAGCCAATGGATCTCACCACGCTTCGCGCGGTGCTCTGGGATCTGCGTCCAAAGCTGGTACCAAGCCGTTTCGAAAAGGCCCAACAACCGGACCCGGCAACGATTCAACTGGGATGCCGCAGCCTCAAGGGGATGGTGTGGCTGGAACTGAGTTGGCAAGCAGAAGCACCTCGGCTGGTGGAGGTCAACCCTCCCCCGCGCAGCGGCAGCGGCAGCACCTTCGCGCAACAGTTGCAACACAGCCTCCGCCAGCTGGCTCTTGTAGAGCTTCACCAGAGCGGCTTTGAACGGGTGGTGGAATTCCGGTTTGCCCAACGCCCTGGGGAACCGATCCAGCGGGTGCTCGTGCTGGAGCTGATGGGACGGCACAGCAACCTGCTGCTCCTCGATGAGGAACGCAACATCATTGCTCTAGGCCGCCAGGTCCGGGACCATCAGTCCCGCGTGCGCCCTCTCTCCACCGGTGATTCCTACAGCCAACCCCCAATGCTTCAGGGGTTGGCACCGGATCGAACGGAGGTCTTTGAACGCTGGAAGGAGCGGCTCTCTCTCGTCCCGACCCCCCTGCGCAAGGCCTTTCAGCAGACCTATCAGGGGATCAGCCCAGCCCTTGCTGGACAGCTCGCCGGAGACCACTTGAACACCCCGGTGGACAGCCTGGTTGCCAGCCAGTGGGCCCACCTCTTTGAGCGTTGGTCTCTCTGGTTGGAGCAGCTCGAGAGCGAACAGTTCGCCCTTGTGGTGGAGAACGACGGTCGTTACAGGGTCTGGGGAGCTACCACTACCGAAGTGCATCCACAACTCGCTCTGGCTCTCACGCTGGGATCCCTGCACCAGCAATGCCAAGAGCAACGTGCCCTGGCACGGGTCAACCATGACCTGCGTCAACGCCTAGAGCGTTGGCGCAGCAAAGAACAGGCCGCCCAGGAGGACCAACGCCAGCGCCTGAACGCCACCGAAGGGCACGGAGCCCTTCAAAGCCAGGCGGACGCTCTCCTTTGCCTCGGCAACCCAAGCCGCGACCAGATCGATGAAGCCCAGTCGCTCTATCGCCGGGCCAAAAAACTACGGAGATCACGCCCGATCCTTGAGCAGCGGCTGAAGCACCATCAGCGACGTCTTGAGCTGATCAACGAGAGTGAAACCTTCATCGAGGATCAACTGAGCGCAACCTGGCAGGACTGCCCAGCACGCCTCTCCGCCCTGAATGATCTGCGGGAGGAACTCGATGAGCTGCTGCAGCCCAAGGAACGCCGTCGCAACACAAGACACCAGCATCAACGGAACCAGCCCATGCCGCTGGAACTGACCACTCCGGGAGGCCTCAAGGTTCAGGTGGGGCGGAACCACCGGCAGAACGACTGGATCTCGCTGCGCCAGGCCCGCAGTGGTGACCTCTGGTTTCACGCCCAGGAATGCCCAGGGAGTCATGTGGTGTTGAAGAGCTCCAATGGGCTGGCCGAGGAATCAGACCTGGCAATGGCAACAGATCTGGCGGCCTATTTCAGTCGCGCTCGGGGCAACACGCGGGTGGCGGTGGTGATGGTGCCCACCGATCAGCTGCAGCGAATTCCCGGTGCCGGACCAGGCACCGTGCGTCATGGACAGGCTGAAATCCGCTGGGGGGATCCCCAGGGCGCGGAAGAACGGCTGCTTACACCTAGCCTGAGCCCACATTCGGGCTGACCTGTTGCGCCGCCCGACCCGCGTCCGTGTCTGAGCGCCCCGAAGGCCCCCCAGCTCTGCAACCACCACCACCCATTCGCATTGGGAGGGCACCTGGCGATGCCGATTTACCCAATGAGGTGGAGATGCCTCTGGTGGATCACCTTGAGGAACTGCGTCAACGGGTTCTGCGCAGCTTGCTGGCCGTTGTCATTGCAGCGCTGACCTGTCTGCTGGGGGTCAAACCGCTGGTGCGCTTGCTGGAAGCGCCAGCCAGCGGCATCCATTTTCTTCAACTTGCGCCGGGCGAGTTTTTATTTGTCTCGCTGAAGGTTGCCGGCTACGCCGGACTCACCCTGGCCCTGCCCTATGTGCTGTTTCAGATCCTGGCATTCGTGCTGCCGGGCCTGACGATCCGCGAACGACGCTTGATTGCACCTGCCGTCGCCGGCTCCGCGGTTCTATTCATGGTTGGCCTGGCCTTTGCCTGGTGGGCCCTGGTGCCGGCCGCCCTGCGTTTTCTGGTGAGCTACGGCGCCGATGTGGTGGAGCCACTTTGGTCAATCGAGCGTTATCTGGATTTTGTTCTTCTGCTGATGTTGGCCACCGGGCTGTCGTTTCAGCTCCCTGTGTTGCAGCTGCTCCTCGGGGCTCTGGGGCTGGTGCGATGGAGGCCGATGCTTGGAGCCTGGCGCTGGGTTGTGCTGGGTTCAGCCCTAGCTGGAGCCGTGCTGACGCCATCCACCGATCCCATCACGATGCTGCTGCTAGCTGGAGCCATCACGGCACTGTTTCTAATTGGCGTCGGCCTGGTGGCTCTGACCGAATCGTTCAGACCAGAAACTCCTTGATCAGCGTTTCCGCCTCCGGCCCCGTCGCCTCCAGCGGAAGACTCAACGCCTTACCCAGACGCGGTTTGTCACGGGTGGAACCGAGCCATTGGCGCACCTCACCCGCCAAACCAAGACGATTCACAACATCCAGCACCTCACCGAGATGCTGTCGATAGGCCTCAAGGTCCATCGGAAACGACTGTTGCTCGAGATAGGCCCACATCACCTGGAGGTACAAACGACGGCGTCGAACCACCAGCTGAAGGTCGTAAGTCGCCCGCCAGCGCTGGCGTAGACAGGCAATCACCTCGTCGACGCTGAGCGGCGGCTCGGGCACGGCAGTGGCGATCTCAAGCACAGAATCAGAAGCGGCAGGATCAGGAAGACACCTGTCGTCGCAAAGCTTGACAGGCACTTAAGCATCCATAATGGTCGCCAATCCGAGCTGGATGAACGTCGGCCATGACACAACTCTCCTCGAGCGATGTGCCCGGAATGGGTCGTCGGCAGTTCATGAATCTGCTGACGTTCGGCTCCGTCACTGGTGTGGCCTTGGGAGCCCTCTACCCGGTGGCGAATTACTTCATCCCCCCCAAGGCCGCTGGCAGCGGCGGTGGCACCAGCGCCAAGGATGAGCTGGGCAACCCGATCACAGCCAGCGGTTGGCTCTCCAGCCACCCCGAGGGCGATCGCAGCCTGGTGCAGGGCCTCAAGGGTGATCCCACCTATCTGATCGTTGAAGGCGAAGACGCCATTGGCAGCTACGGCATCAACGCCATCTGCACCCACCTCGGCTGCGTCGTTCCCTGGAACAGCGGTGCCAACAAGTTCATGTGCCCTTGCCATGGCAGTCAGTACGACGCCACCGGCAAGGTGGTCCGAGGCCCTGCTCCTCTCTCCCTGGCCCTAGCCAACGTCAGCGTGGAGAACGACAACGTGTTCATGAGCCAGTGGACCGAGACCGACTTCCGAACTGGTGATAAGCCCTGGTGGGCCTGATCTTTCCCTTCCCTAAGCCTGCATCTCCTCACCGTCCCATGCGTCGTCACCTCTCTCTTCTCCTTGGATCGCTAGTCGTCGGACTGGCTCTGCTGATTGCCCCGGCTGCCAGCTGGGCCTATCCCTTCTGGGCTCAACAGAACTACGACAGCCCCCGGGAAGCCACCGGCAAGATTGTTTGTGCGAACTGCCACCTGGCCAAAAAGCTGACCCAAGCTGAAGTTCCCCAATCGGTACTCCCCGACAGCGTCTTCACCGCCAGCGTCAAGGTTCCCTACGAAAAGGGTCTTCAGGAGATCGGTGCTGACGGCAACGACGTGGGCATGCAGGTGGGAGCTGTTGTGATGCTTCCCGATGGCTTCACCCTGGCTCCTCAGGACCGCTGGAGCGATGAGATCAAGGAAGAGACGGAAGGCGTTTACTTCACCCAGTACAGCGACGACCAGCCAAACATCCTGCTGGTGGGACCGATTCCTGGTGACGAGCACCAAGAGATCGTCTTCCCTGTTCTGTCCCCTGATCCCGCCACCGACAGCAACATCCACTTCGGCAAGTACCAGATCCACGTGGGTGGTAACCGCGGCCGTGGCCAGGTGTATCCCACCGGTGAGAAGAGCAACAACACCGTCTACACGGCTCCGGCCAGCGGCACCATTGCCTCCATCGAGCCCGGTGAAAACGGCGCCAGCGTGGTCAGCATCAAGGCTGCTGATGGCAACAGCGTCAGTGAGACCATCCCTGTTGGTCCTGAAGTTCTGGTCAGTGTTGGTGACAGCATTGAAGCCGGTGCCGCACTGACCAACGACCCCAACGTCGGTGGCTTCGGCCAGGTGGACGCGGAAATTGTTCTGCAGAACCCCGTTCGGATCTATGGCTTGCTCGCCTTCTTCGCTGCCGTGGCTCTTGCTCAGATCATGTTGGTGCTGAAGAAGAGGCAGATCGAAAAAGTTCAGGCAGCTGAGGGCGTCTGATCGCTATGGCTCTTGAAGCCCTGTTTCCCCTGGCGACCTTCCAGTCGCCAGGGGAATTTTTGCCTCATACCGAAAACTGGTTCCTTCCCCTGCGTTGGTACGGGCTGCTGATTGCAACCGCCGTGCTGATCGGCCTGAACCTCTCCAGCCGCCTGGCCAAACTTCGAAAGCTGGAAAACGGCCTAATCAGCGATCTGCTGCCCGTGCTCGTGCTGTTTGCCGTCATCGGAGCACGGATCTACTACGTGGCCTTCGAGTGGCACAACTACGCCTCAAACCCGCTCAAAGCCCTGGCCATCTGGGAGGGAGGGATTGCTATCCACGGTGCTTTGTTGGCGGGAACAATCACCCTGATCCTGTTCTGCCGCTGGCGTCGGCAACCCTTCTGGGATGTGCTGGACGTTCTGGTTCCTTCCGTGGCCTTGGGACAGGCCATCGGTCGCTGGGGGAATTTCTTCAATTCAGAGGCCTTTGGGGTTCCAACTGATCTGCCGTGGAAACTGTTCATTCCGACACAGAGCCGCCCGGTGATCTACAGCACGTCGGAGTTTTTCCACCCGACCTTTCTCTATGAATCGATTTGGAACATGCTGCTCTTCGGACTGCTGGTGCTGCTCTTTCGCCACGGACTGAAAGCTCCTGGGATCCTCCCATCGGGTGCCATGAGTTGCGTTTATTTGGTGGGGTACAGCCTCGGCCGCGTCTGGATCGAAGGTCTGCGCATTGATCCTCTCTGCATCGGTTCGCTTCCACCGGCTTGCGAAGGGGGAATCCGCATCGCGCAATTGATGAGTTTCACCTTGGTCGCGCTGGGCATGATCGGGCTTTGGTGGCTATACGGACGAAAGCGACCCTTGCCTGATCCATCAGGCCAACGCAGTTGAGTCAAGTTGTCAGTTTCGTCGGTGCAGGCCCTGGTGCTCCAGACCTGCTCACCCTTCGTGCAGCTGAACGTCTGAACAAGGCTGAAGTGCTGATCTGGACGGATTCCCTGGTCTGTCCAGCCATCGCAGATATGGCTCCGGCTGATTGCGAACGGATCCGCACCAGCACGACCACGCTCGAAGACCTGATCCCGTTGCTGATCGATCGACACCGCAAGGGCAAGCGAGTGGTACGACTCCACGACGGAGACACGGCCCTTTACAGCGCCATCAACGAGCAGATCTGCGCCTTAAATGACGTCGAAATACCCGTCGAAGTGATCCCCGGGGTCAGCGCTTACCAAGCGGCAGCCGCCGGACTCGCTAGCGAACTCACCCTTCCAGGCGTGGTGCAGACCATTGTTCTCAGTCGCGCTGGAGGTCGCACCGGCGTGCCGGAACGGGAACAGCTGGATCGGCTGGCCGCCCTGCGCGCCAGCCTTTGCATCTATTTGAGTGCACGACACGTTGAAAAGGTGCAAGCCACCCTTCTGGAGCACTACCCTGCCGACACGCCAGTAGCCATAGGACATCGAGTGAGCTGGCCCGATCAGATGCTCACAGTGGTTCCTCTCAAGGAGATGGCTGCGATAAGTCGGGAACGCAATCTGATTCGCACAACGCTCTACGTGGTGAGTCCGGCTCTCGCCGGTGGTCCTCAGCGTTCACGTCTTTACTCGCCTGACCACGACCACCTGTTCCGTCCAAAAGCCCAATAGGCGGTGGTTTAGAGTTGTTTTGTGCGGGCGATTAGCACAGTGGTAGCGCACTTCCTTCACACGGAAGGGGTCACTGGTTCGAATCCAGTATCGCCCATATTTTTTGGTGGCGTTTAACCCTTCGCTGTTCATCAAGGGCTGACTGCGCTGTGGAATGGGCCTAGGTTCAATTTTGAACTAGGTCGACTTACCCATCTATGAACGAGCGGAGTCTTGTGGACGACCAAGGCAAAGCCAAAGGCCTGGGTGAAGCAGGGCGACAGTTGGCCGAAGCACGGGCTGCAGCGGGCCTGAGCCAAAATCAGCTCGCCAGCCAGATGCACATGGGCGAGGAGCAACTCGCAGCACTGGAACGCGGCGATCAAGCCGAACTTCCTGAACCCGTGTTCATCAAGGCCATGGTGCGCCGACTCAGCTCCCATCTGGGTTTGGATGCTGACGCCATGGTTCAGACCCTCGGTCCCCTCACGACCAACCAGCCCAAACGGACGCCTCACGGGGCAACAACGCGGGGCATCACCCCTCAGAAACAAAGAACAGTCCATCCGCTTCCCCTTGTGGCCTTAGCAGGGCTCGCTGGGCTTGGGTTTGTTGTGTGGAGCAACGCCTCCGAGTTGACGCGTTTCGCCCAAGGGTTGAGGCCTACCAAGCAAAGCCTTGAGCCAAGGGGGGCGGATCTCGAGTTAGCCGAGGTTGTAAAAGAGCCCGATGTCCTCATCGTTCCAGCTCCATCCACCGAAGACCTCGGACTCACGATCAGCAGCAGCGAACCCAGCTGGATCGCCTTGCGGCGTGAGGGAATTGTGGAATTCGAAGGGCTCCTGAACGGTGAGCGAAAGATTGACAATCCCGATCTTGTGGAGATCTACGCCGGCCGGCCTGATCTGGTCCAGCTGAGTTCCCCCGACGCAGAGACACGAACACTTGGTGCTGTGAACGACATCCGCTGGATCCCTCTCAACCCTGAACGCTGACGCGCAGATTCACCCCGACCGCTTCCTTCACCACCTCAGCGCAGCTCTCCAAGCTCCACTGCTCAAGGCTGACGTTCTGGTTGACCCGCTCAGGGACGATTTCCAGATCCAGAGTTCCCTTCACCGCATGAATGCGGAGTGCTGAAATCACCGGTTCAGGCCTGCGATCCAGGGCCGCAGCCAAGCGCAGCAGCAGGGCCATCTGAAGAACGCAACGACGGTTTTCTCGGGTGGCTACAAGCTGCCAAGACTCATGGCGTTTCTTCGGCAAGCTGCGGCGGTGATAGCGAGCAATCGCTGCCACCATCAGATGCTCCGCTTCGGAATAACCCAGCAGCTCACCATGACGAATCAAGTACCAGGTGTGCTTGTGGTAAGCGCTGATGTTGATGTGCTGGCCACAGGAATGAAGCATGGCGGCAGCCCAAAGCAGTTCGCGACCTTCGCCGCTGTCGTCATGCATCACTCCTCGCGTGGCGTCGTAGAGGATTAGGGCATGGCTGGCGACCCGTTCAGCCCTGCTCTGGTTCACCCCAAAGCGCTGCACCTGATGAATCACGGTGCGTTGCCTGATGCTGCTCTGAAAGCTGAAGCGGTCTTCCAGGAGACCCTGGCGAAGCATCCAATCAACGATCAGCCCTTCTCTAAGCGCACGCTCACTCAGCACCAAGTCCTCCACACCCAGCATCTTCATGGTGGTTTGAAGGATCAGCGCGCCGGGAACAATGATTTCGGCCCGACGGTCATTGATGGGAGCCAACTCCCTCCGCTGCGCAGGGGTCATCCTGATCAGACGATCAACCACCTTGTCCAGGCGCTGCCGGGTGACGCGGTAGCCATGCAATTTGCGGGGTGGACGCTCCTCTTCACTCGCAGCAAGGGAGCCAATCGCCATGGCCGTGCCGCTGGTGGCCACCAACACAGCAGTTTCACCGGGTTTGATCCTGCGACGCACTTTGTCGACCGCAGGTTCAAGCGACCCCTGAATGAAAGCCTGAAGAAACGATCGACGTTGGGGGGGCATCGGATCATCTCGAACAAAGTCCCGCTGGAGTCGCACAGCCCCCACACGGGTGCTGGTGAGGGCGCGCGCATCACGACCATCGGCAAGGATCAGTTCCGTGGAGCCACCTCCGATGTCGAGCAGAAGATGCGGACGATCTCCAAATGGCATTCCTGAGAGGACGCCCAAGTAGATCAGCCGGGCCTCCTCGGGGCCGCTGACCAAATCCACCTCCATCCCCAGATCGTCGAGAATGGTCTGGAGGAAATCGCGACCATTGGGCGCTTCACGAACGGCACTCGTCGCGGCCGTCACAATCTGCTCAACCCGGTGACTGGCGGCGAGATCTTTGAACTGGCGCAGAGCTTCCAGCCCTCGTTGCATCGCCGCCGATGTCAGCTCACCAGTCTCGGAATCACGCTCCCCCAGACGCGTGGTGGCCTTTTCAGCCTGGATGATCCGAAACGTGCGCAGCTTCGGATCAACAGCTGCCACCAGAAGATGAAAGGAATTGGTGCCGATGTCTATGGCGGCGATCCGACGCAGATCAGGATTCGCGGCCTGGGGCACGCCGTTGTTCTGTTCCGTTGGCTGGGCTGGGGCCTCGGCATCCAGCATCAACGTCAGAGCAGCAAGGGATCCACTCTGCCACTGACGGCCGAGGCCATCAGACCCTGACTAGGGTTCTTCAAATCCCGTTGATTGTGATCAGCAGCTCTGCACGTCTTCAGCCCTGGATCGAACTGCTCCGCTGGAACAAACCCACCGGCCGGCTGATTCTGCTGATCCCAGCAGGCTGGGCCCTCTGGCTGAATCCAACCGCTCCTCCAAGTGTTGTTCTGATCCTGCAGATCCTGCTGGGGGGCATGGCAGTAAGCGGTGCGGGCTGCATCGCCAATGACCTGTGGGACCAGCGGTTCGACGGCAGGGTGGAACGCACAAAACGTCGTCCTCTGGCCAGGGGTGCGCTGCAGAGAGGACCAGCCTTCGCTTTGCTGCTGACCTTCCTTGGCCTCAGCCTGGCTGTCGTGCTGAGTCTTCAGGCCGACAGCCTAAGACTCTGTTTAGCGTTGGCCTGCACGGCCGTACTGCCGATCCTTGGATATCCATCAGCGAAGCGGTGGTTCGCCTTCCCCCAGGTGATCTTGGCGCTGTGCTGGGGCTTCGCGGTGCTGATCCCCTGGGCCGCTGCAACGGCCTCCTTGAGCTGGAGTCCTGCCCTGGTGTGCAGTTGGCTGGCAACCTTGGTCTGGACCTTTGGTTTCGACACGGTCTATGCCATGGCCGATCGACGTGACGATGCCAGCCTCGGCCTGCGCAGCAGCGCATTGAGCCTCGGATCCCGCGTGGTGCCTGTGGTGCGTGGCTGCTACCTCGCGACAGCCATCACCCTTGCCATTGCGGCCTGGTCGGCTCAGATCCCAGCACCGTTTTGGCCTCTCTGGTTGCTTGCCACAGTCTTCATGCAACTCAGCTGCAATCCCTTAAACAAGCAAGATGCCTCCATGGGCACCTACGGGAAGCACTTTGCCCAGCAAGTGCAGGCGGGGACGCTGCTCTGGCTCGGCCTGGTTCTGGCCAGGGGATGGGGAACCTGATGCGCATCACCCCGGCTCCACCGCTCCGGACTGGAGATCGTGTGGCCTGCGTGGCCGCCAGTTCAGCCCTGCAGGACGACATCAAGCTGCAACAGGGCATAGCTGTTCTGCAGAGCTGGGGCCTGGATGTTCAACCCCAGGCCTTGGCCGCGCGACGTTGGGGCTACTTCGCAGGGCGTGATGACGCGCGCCATGCCGATCTGCATCCGGCCCAACCCGCAGCGCTACTCGCCTGCGCCCGCGGTGGATGGGGGGCTGCTCGGCTGCTGGAGCAGCCGATCCACTGGCAGAGCGGCTGGCTGCTGGGCTTTTCCGACGTGACAGCTCTGCTCTGGGCCCGCCAGGCAGCAGGGTTTGCAGGGGGGATCCACGGCCCCTTGCTCACAACGCTTGCGGAGGAGCCGCAATGGAGCCGTGACCGCTTGCGCAACCTGCTCTTCGGCAACGCCGTCCCCGACCTGCACGGTCGTGGTGGTGGCGGCGGTGTGGGGAGCGGTCCCCTGCTCGTGGCCAATCTGACCGTGGCCACCCACCTGTTGGGAAGCCATTTCGTGCCCCCCCTCAAAGGAGCAGTTCTGGTGTTGGAGGACGTGGGCGAAGCCCCCTACCGCATTGATCGGATGCTGACTCAGTGGAGGCTCAATGGCAGTTTGCAGGGCTTGGCGGGTCTGGGATTTGGCAATTTCGAGGGGTGCGCCGACGAAACCAGAGACGCTTCCGAAAGCTTCAACCTTGAGCAGGTTCTTGAGGAACGCACGGCCGATCTCGGAATTCCCAGGGTGATGGACCTACCCGTTGGTCACCGATCCGGCAACGCAGCCCTGGCCATGGGGGCGATGGCACGCCTTGACGGGCAAAGCGGCCGGCTCAGCCTGCTGACCTGAGAGCAAGCACCGCCTCCGCCACGGTGAGGTCAAACGGCGTTGTGACCTTGATGTTGGCAGGGCCGGCATCCAAGACCTGGACAGGCCAACCCAGACGCTCGTACAACGACGCATCGTCTGTCACCGTCCAGCCCTTGGCAACTGCCTCAGCATGGCCACGACGCAGCTGATCAACGGCAAAGCCCTGCGGCGTCTGCGCCGCCCAAAGCTCCGATCGATCCGGCGTATCGCGAATCAAACCGTCGGATCCCACACGCTTGATCGTGTCGCTAACCGGCGTTGCAGCTATCAGCGCTGTGCCGTCCTCCACCACAGCTGCACAGCGATCAAACAACTCCGGTTCAGCCAGACAACGGGCGCCGTCATGAATCAAGACGTGGCAGGCCTGCTCGGGCAACCCCGCCAGACCACAAAGCACTGACTCCTGCCGCGTGCTGCCGCCTTGGATCCAGTGCACCGGCTTGCTGGGTGCGTCCAGCACCGCAAGGATGGCCTCTCGATCGACCTCCTGGCCGACGATCCCGATCCACTTAATCCGCTGAGACCGGAGGGCCGCCTCGAGGGTCCAGGCAATGACGGGGCGTCCGGCCAAAGGCAGCAGCAGCTTGTTGCGATCCGCACCCATGCGCCGACCGCTTCCCGCCGCAGCAATCAACAGATGCACAAGCGACTCCTGCCCCGGACAGGCGTAAACGACCTCCATACAATCAGCTCGCACCATGGATGGCGGCGCTGCATGCGAGTTCTTGCCCTGAGCCCGGGTTCGCTCGAAGATCAGCTGGACCGTTTGCCGGCTTTGGCAGACATCTGCCAGAAACTAAACGCCGCACTGCAGGTGGCCTGTGACCCCCAACAGGCAGCTCCGTGGAAGCTTCTGCCGTGCCTCGAAAAGCTGTTGCCGTTCAACTTCGAGGCCAACCTCACGCTTGCTGACTGGGCCAACCTGCTCGGCTGTGTGCGCGAACCCGACTTTCAAATCTGCATCAACTTCGCTGAAGGGCAACAGGTGAACCTGATGCTGTCGATGAGCCATATCCCCAAACGGTTGGCAGCTGGTGGATTTGCCTGCACCGACCAGGTCAGCCGCGGCCCCGGCTGGACGGCGCAGCGTCTCAACCCCTTTCTCCAAGCCCTAGGGCTTGAACTCGAGGCCGATAAGTTCCGCCTGCCCATGGCGGCAGAGGTTCTGGATGAAGCCCGTGAAGCACTGCCCAGCGGTGACGGCCCCCTGCTGCTGATGTCTCCATCCGGCCAGGGGGATGACTGGCCTGCAGCGGAGTGGCACAAGCTGCCTGAGACGATCAAAAGCCGCCTACCGGCGCTGCGCAGCATTGTGCTGCCAGCTGGGCTCAGTCTTTCCAAGCGCGCGGCACTGGTGGCCAATGCCGATGTCGTGCTCAGCAGCTGTCCAGTCTCCCAGCGCCTGGCGGCCTATTGCGGCACCCCCCTGGTTGCCCTGGGAGCAGGGGCCGCAGACCTACCCGAGCGCCAGGAGGTCCGCTGCCTCGGCCGCCCGCAGGAGCTCGCCACGCTACAGAGCAGTGATGTTCTGACGGCCCTCGGTTTTTAAAGGACGTTCCCATGAGGCGGCGCCGAGCCAGGGGACAGCTGAAGCTGATCACAGCTCCATGGCGGGGGCCCATCAGCGCTCTCAGTGCCGTGATCTTCGCTGGTGCCGTCGGTTATCGAATCACGGAAGGATGGAATTGGGGCGATTGCCTCTGGATGGTGCTGATCACCATCAGCACCATTGGCTTTGGAGAAGTCGCCCCCCTTTCACCTCCAGGCCGCCTGGTCACCGTCTTGATCGTGGTGGGTGGCTTGGTGGTTGTGCAACTGGCCATCCAACGCGTTCTTGGGCTGAAAGAGTCGGGATATTTCCGCAGACTGCGTGAATTCCGCTTTCTCCGGATGCTGGAAGGCTTGCACGACCATGTGATTCTTTGCGGCTACGGACGAATCGGACAGGAGATTGCCGCCCAACTGCAACGGGACGCGGTGCCACTCGTCGTGATCGAAACCGATCCAGAACGACGAGCCGTTGCAGACGAAAATGGCCTTTGGGTGCTTCAAGCCGATGCAACCCTCGATGAAACCTTGCTGGACGCAGGTCTTGAACGCTGCTGCAGCCTCGTGGCAGCCCTTCCCAGCGATGCATCCAATCTCTACGTGATCCTCAGCGCCAAAGACCTACGACCGGAGTGCCGCTTGATTGCACGCGCCAACAGCGATGAAGCCGCCTCAAAGCTGCGGCTGGCCGGCGCGACTGTGGTGGTCAGTCCCTATGTGGCCGGTGGTCGGGTGATGGCCGCCTCGGCACTGCGGCCTCTGGCCCTCAACTTCATGGAGCTGTTGGCGGGTTCCGACTATGAAATTGAGGAATTCCAGCTGAGTCACGACCCTTTTCATCTGAAGGAGATCCGCGGGCGGAGCCTGGCGGAACTGGAGCTGGGCCGTCGCAGCGGGGCCATGGTTCTGGCGATCCGGGAGAACGAAAAGCTGATCGCCAATCCAGGTGGCAACACCCAGATGGCACCGGGGCAACTCCTGATCGTGCTGGGAAGCAAAACTCAACTCGCCACCTTTCAGTCGTTGCTTGGGGAGGCCGTCGACACGGTTGAGACCATGCCAGGTTGAGCTGGATGACGACGGCTCCGTACGATCCTCCGATCAACGGTGCCTAAATGTCTCCCAGCGCTTCTCTTGCCGGACAGACCGCCCTGGTAACGGGAGGAGGGCGCGGCATCGGCCGGGCCATCGCCCTGGCCCTTGGCGAAGCGGGTGCAGAAGTGGTTGTGAACTACTCCAATTCCGCCGCTGCAGCAGATGAAGTGGTCGCTGCCATCGCCGCGGCAGGGGGCAAGGCCTACGCCCTGCAAGCCAACGTGTCGGTTGAGGCCGAGGTTGATGGCCTGATCAAGACGGTGCTGGAGCGCAGTGGTCGTCTCGATGTATTGGTGAACAACGCCGGCATCACGCGGGACGGCCTGCTGATGCGAATGAAAACCAACGATTGGCAATCGGTGATCGACCTCAACCTCAGTGGAGTGTTCCTCTGCACGCGAGCGGTGGCACGCCCGATGCTGAAGCAGAAGAGTGGTCGGATCATCAACATCACCTCCGTTGTGGGACTGATGGGCAACGCAGGACAAGCCAACTACGCCGCCGCCAAAGCTGGAGTTATCGGTCTCACCCGCAGCACTGCCAAAGAGCTTGCCAGCCGTGGCATCACAGTGAACGCCGTAGCTCCAGGTTTCATCGCGACGGATATGACCAAGGGCCTCGATGCTGAGGCCATCCTCAAAGACATCCCCTTGGGAACCTTTGGCACCCAGGAACAGGTGGCCGGTGCCGTGCGCTTCATTGCAGCCGACCCGGCCGCGGCCTACATCACAGGTCAGGTGCTGCAGGTGGATGGCGGCATGGTGATGGCCTAACCCAAGGATTACGAATCAAGGGGTTGAGCTAACTCATCTCGCAGGCGGCGGATGCGCTGGAGCAGGCGTAGCCGACGGCTGCGAGCGGTGGCAGTGAGAAAGATACGTAAAGGCACATAAACCAGGGCCATCGAACCGGCCAGCCCCGCCATCAGAACAAAGAACAGCGCTCCGGATTCACCCATGCCCGGACCCTAATCAGTTCATTTCAGAGCGGCATCCGAGCTGCTCCAACCATTCGGCTTTCCCCACCACAACACCTCTCCACGAGCGCCGCATCGCTGTGGGACAGTGACCAACGGCGTGCCCGCGACTATGGCCAAACTCCTTTCTTTCTCTGACGAATCCCGCAGCGCCCTTGAACGGGGTGTTGATGCACTCGCCGATGCGGTGCGCGTCACGATCGGCCCCAAGGGTCGCAACGTTGTGCTCGAAAAGAAATTCGGCGCACCCGACATCGTCAACGATGGCGACTCGATCGCCCGTGAAATCGAACTGGACGACCCGTTCGAGAACCTGGGCGCCAAGCTGATGCAGCAGGTCTCCGCGAAGACCAAGGACAAGGCCGGAGACGGCACCACGACAGCAACCGTTTTGGCTCAGGCCATGGTGCGAGAAGGTCTGCGAAACACCGCTGCTGGCGCGAGTCCTGTGGAACTCCGCCGAGGCATGGAGAAGGCCGCTGCAAAGATTGTTGCGGGGCTGGGGGAGCGGAGCCAAGCCGTCGCCGGTGATGCCATTCGTCAGGTGGCCACAGTTAGCTCCGGGGGTGACGACGAAGTCGGACGGATGATCGCCGAGGCGATGGACAAGGTGAGCACCGATGGGGTGATCACGGTTGAAGAATCGAAGTCTCTGGCCACGGAACTTGAAATCACTGAAGGCATGGCCTTCGACCGGGGCTACAGCTCCCCCTACTTCGTCACAGATGCCGACCGTCAGGTCTGTGAATTTGAAAACCCACTGATCCTGCTGACGGATCGCAAGATCAGCACGATCACAGATCTGGTCCCCGTGCTGGAAACCGTTCAGAAGAGTGGTTCTCCCCTGTTGATCCTTTCTGAGGAAGTGGAAGGCGAGGCCCTGGCCACCCTGGTGATGAACAAGAGCCGTGGGGTTCTGCAGGTGGCCGCTGTTCGCGCACCCTCATTTGGCGAACGCCGCAAGGCCGCCCTCGCCGATATCGCCATTCTCACCGGCGGCACGCTGATCAGCGAAGACAAGGCGATGACCCTCGACAAAGTGACCCTCGAGGATCTCGGCAAAGCGCGCCGCGTCACCATCAGCAAGGAGAACACCACGATTGTCGCCACCGACGACCATCGCCAGGCGGTAAGCGAGCGCGTTGGTGCGATCCGACGTGAGCTGGAGGCCACCGAATCCGATTACGACCGCGAAAAACTTCAAGAGCGGATCGCCAAGCTGGCCGGCGGCGTGGCCGTGATCAAGGTCGGTGCACCGACGGAAACGGAACTGAAGAACCGCAAACTGCGGATCGAAGATGCCCTCAATGCCACCCGTGCCGCCATCGAGGAGGGCATCGTTGCTGGCGGCGGCAGCACCTTGCTGCAACTCTCCGACAGCCTGGATGGGTTGGCCGCATCCCTGAACGGCGACCAACGCACCGGCGTGGAGATCGTGCAGCGGGCACTGACGGCACCGATTCATCAGATAGCCACCAATGCCGGTCAGAACGGTGACGTTGTGATTGCTGGCATGCGCAGCAGCGGCCAGGGATTCAATGCCCTAAATGGTGCCTATGAAGACCTGATGGCTGCTGGCATCGTTGATGCCGCCAAGGTGGTGCGTTTGGCCGTGCAGGATTCGATTTCGATCGCTTCTCTCCTGATCACGACCGAAGTTGTGATCGCCGACAAGCCAGAACCCCCTGCACCGGCCCCCGCCGGAGACGGAGACCCCATGGGCGGAATGGGTGGCATGGGTGGCATGGGTGGCATGGGCATGCCTGGAATGGGTGGCATGGGCATGCCTGGAATGGGTGGCATGGGCATGCCCGGAATGATGTGATCAGCTGATCATTCCTTGGCGATAGGCGATCACCTGGAGATCCACTCCAGTGATTGCCGTCCCCACCACAACGGTGTCTGCTCCGGACTGCAATGCCAACCGTGCATCCGCTGGAGAAGCAATTCCCCCCTCACAGATCAGACGAACCGAGCTGGGAAGTTCAGCGCGAAGTTGGGGGAGCAGATCAAATGCGGGGGGACGCTGCTGCGCCGTGTCTTCCGTGTAGCCATAGAGCGTGGTCCCAACCCAGTCACAACCGAGGTCGGCCGCGCGCAAGCCATTCTCCAGCGAATCCACATCAGCCATCAAGGGGGCCTTCAGCTCATCACGGGTGCGCTTAATCAACGCAGCCAGGTCTTGCCCCGCAGGACGCGGACGGGCTGTGGCATCGATCGCGATCACATCGGCCCCCACAGACCACACGGCCTGAATTTCCTTCCAGCCCGGGGTGATGTAAACCGAACTGTCGGGGAAAGTGCATTTCCAGAGTCCAATGATCAAGGCATCCGGACAGCGCCGACGCACAGCACCGATGTGTTCAGGGCTTTCCAAACGCACACCCACAGCCCCATTGCGCAGGGCGGCATCCGCCATCGCAGCGATTACATCCGGATCGCGCATCGGCGAACCCTGGGGTGCCTGCACTGAAACGATCAGCCCCTGATCCAGGGATTCAGGGTTCGGAATCATGGTGTTCAGGACGCTTTGGGGAAAGCGTCATCCTCCCGACGGGGGAGCCAACGCCGCAGGGAACGGGGTGTGCTGATCGGTGGGGCCGGAACAGGAGCAGACGGGAAGCTGCGTTGAAGCAGCGTTTCTTCAGAGGCAATCTCTTCCTTTTCGACGAACGTTTCTTCTTCAGAGACAACCTCGTTCTCCAGCAGCACGTCGTCTTCGGCAGCAATCTCCTCTTCTTCTTCAAAGACCATCTCGTCCTCAGCAACGGCCTCGTTCTCAACCAAAATGTCGTCTTCAGCGGCAATCTCCTCCTGAACGACGGGCAGCGACGAGGGGCTTAACTCACGATTCAATGCAACAGGCTCCGGCAAGCTCAGATCGAGCTCAGCTGCTCCGTCAAAGCCGTAGCGGTGAACCCACTGACTGATCAGACCCGGCAGCAAGGCCTTATCACCTGAGGTCCTGGCCACCTGGATCTGAAGGGCCAGAGCGTTCTGTCGAGATGACGGCTGCTGAAACGGAGAAGAAAGCACGGATTCAGGAAAGTTTGCGGTTGAGCAGAGGGCGAATCACAAGAAACAGCCCGATGGTGAGGAACAGAAGGATCAGCAGACAGCTGGTGCCGGTGACATCCCCGTAAGGAGCCTCCAGAAGCACTGCCGAGAGATCCAAAGGACCTTGGTAAGCCGCTCGAATGGGTTCTATCGCGAAGGTAAGGGGATTCAACGCCGCAAGCCAGCCCAGCCAGGTCGGCATGAACGACAACGGGGCCAAGGCCGTGCTGGCAAACAGCAACGGCAAGTTGGCCACAAAAATCACAGCGATCAACTCGATGTGCCCCGGCAAAGCGAACGCCAGTCCAAGGCTGAGGGCCGTCACCGCAAAAACCAGGAGCAGCAGCGTCACCAGCACCAGGGCCAGGCCGCTGATGCCTGGCCATCCATAACCAAGCATGGCTGCCGTGCCCATGATCGCCAGACTCTGCAGCAGGCTCAGCGCCGTGATGTAGATCACCGACGCCAGCACGATGGAACTGCGGCTTCGAAGCGGTGCCACCAGCAAACGATTCAGGAACCCGAATTCGCGGTCAAACATGACCGGCAAGCCGGCATTCAAAGCACCACTGAAGGCCGTGAAGACAATCACTCCAGCACCAAGAAAACGGCCGTAACTCATGCCTCCTGGCAAGAGACCTTCAGGGGCGTTGGCGAAGAGCGCACCAAACAGAATCAACCAGATCAGGGGTTGCAGAACCCCGGCAATCAAGGTTGAAGGGCGACGCATCAACTGAAGAAACAGGCGCCGGGTGAGGGCCCACGTTTCCTGACTGAGCTCTGCGAGGGCTCTGGATTGCTGCTGCTGGAGAGCAACAGATGCTGTTGGGGAAGTCATCGTTGGCGCTCAACGCATGGATTGACGCTTTTCCTGTTTGACGTCGCGCTGGCCTGTGATAGCCAGTTCAGCGTCCATCAGGGTGCGTCCTGTGGCCTGAAGGTAGACATCATCCAGGCTGGGACGGCTTTGGGCCAGGGCAAACACAGGCAGACCTGCAGCCTCGAGGGTCTGACGCAGCTGATCAATCACGACACCACCCTCAACTACCAGGTTCAGGGAAAACCCCTGGGATCGGTTCACCACCACCTGTCGCACCCCATCCAGGGGTTCAAGAAGGGCACGCACCTGGGTCGCCTCATCGGCATTGCTGAACTCTCGGACCCGCAGGGTGACGCGATCACCCCCAAGCCGTTGTTTGAGCTGGTCAGGGCTGCCTTCGGCAATCACACGACCGGCGTCGATGATCGCCATCTGATCCGCCAGAGCCTCCACTTCTTCGAGGTAGTGACTGCTCAAAAGAACAGTCGTGCCCGCCTCAACCAACTGACGCAGCAGTTGCCAGATGGCACTGCGACTCTCAATATCCAGTCCCACGGTGGGTTCATCGAGCACAAGCAACCGAGGTCGATGCAGTAGACCAGCCGCCAAATCCAACCGCCGGCGCATGCCACCGGAATAGGTGCCGCAGCGTCGGTCAATCCAGTCGCCCATCGCGAGGCGGTCAATCAAATCAGCGATGCGACCTTCGCGATCGTTCCGAGGCAGGTGATAAAGATCCCCTTGCAATTGCAGGAGTTCCCGGCCACTCAGAATCTTGTCGATGGCCACCTCCTGGGCGACGTAGCCCATGAGCTGGCGGACGTCTCGTGGCTGCGCCAGACCGTCTACACCCCCGACAACGACTGAGCCGCTGTCGGGGGCGAGCAGGGTGGCCAGGATGCGCATGGCCGTTGTCTTGCCAGCACCGTTCGGGCCAAGCAACCCGAATAGGCACCCTTCAGGAACGGTGAGATCAAGCTCACGCAGAGCCGATACCGTGCCGTAGGCCTTGGAGATCTTCCGGAGTTCAATCAACGCCATCAGGCACCGTCAGGGACTTGCTCGGCCAATTCAGGGAATCTAGAGAGTGCTCATTGCACCCCCGTGGGCAGGGAGAGAAGCTGCATCACCTGTTGGGCAAAGCCTGAGGCCAGATCCGTCCGGCTGAGAATGAGCAGCAAACAGAGCCCAAACAGATAAAGGATTGACCAACGGAACAGCGCCTTGGCATTCACAAGGCTGTCGGGATCCAAGGACAGCCGATCGACGAGCTGCAGCAATCGACCGTTGTAAGGCAGCAGCATCAAGCCATAGAAGACGCCACCTGAAGGCAGAGCAAACACGCCCAAACCGCTGAGCAGAACAGTGATCCAGCCATAAGTCTTGATCGCCCGGGCCGTCACCACAGGTCCCTTCACCACGGGCAGCATCGGGATCCCGACAGCGCGATAGTCCTCACGCAACAGCAGGGCCAAGGCCCAGAAGTGAGCTGGCGTCCAGACCATCACCAAAGCGAACAGCCACCAACCCCCGAGGCCGACATGGCCCGTGGCGGCGGCCGCCCCCACGAGAGGCGGAATGGCCCCGGCGACACCACCGATGACGATGTTCTGGGACGTCCGAGGCTTGAGCAAAGCTGTGTAAAGCAGCACGTAACTGCACAGACCGAGCAGGGACAACCCAGCAGCGAGACAGTTCACGCCGCTCACCAGAAGCATCGCCGCCGCCAGGGTGCAGGCGATGGCGCCGATGAATGCACTGGTGGGAGACAGACGACCGGAGGGGAGTGCGCGACCGCTGGTGCGGGCCATCCGACCATCGAGGTCCTGCTCCCACAAGCAATTCAAAACCCCTGCAGCAGCGGAGGCAAGCGCCCCTCCTCCCAGGGTGCAGACAAGCCGCGGCGATGAGAGAGGCCAGCCCTCACTGAGAGCCATTCCACCCAGAGTGGTGGCCAGCAGCAAAGGGATCAGGCGGGGTTTGGCGACTTCCAGCCAGGCCGGCAGTTTCACCCTCTTGCGGGAGGGAACCACCTCCTCACGGGTCGGACGAACGGTTGCGGTGATTTCAGCCATGACAGGCCTCCAAGGAGGTGTCGTCGAGGACGACGGAACGGGACGGTGAGGGGAGGTCCGGAGAGCGGACCAGAAGCGCCGCAAACAGAGCGATCAGCAAGGCAGCCACCAGCTGATGCGCAACGGTCACTGCGGGTTGCGACAAACCAAGACGAAGGGTGAGAACGCCAAGGGCCACCTGAACCAGCACCAGCAGCACGGCCCCAGCCAGCCAGGGCCACTGCTGGCGAGCCCAACCACCCGCCAGAACTGCTGCCCCGGCGAAGGCGAGCACAACAACGACCACCGGCATCGCCGTCACGCGATGGGAGAGAACCAGCTGGCAGGCCTCTCCTCCTGCGAGGCACCGCTGCCCTGCCCAAGCAGTGGCCATACGACCACCGAGCAGGCACTGCACAAAGACCGACGACAGACCAAGCGATGCCGCGATGCGCCACCAGAGCGGAGCGAGGACAGCAGCGGGGTGAAACAAGCGTTGGGTCAGCCCACTGAGGAGCGCCACAAGGGTGAGAGCGAGTGCCAGATGGGCGGTCACCACACCGGAGGGCAGCAGCCGGGTCACCGTCAGCGCACCCAAGGCTCCCTGCATTGCCACCAGAGCCATCAGGCCGGCGGCCAGCCAGGGCAGCCATCGCGGCAGTTGACGCCGCTGAAGCGTCGTCGCCACAGCCATCACCACCAAGGCGATGCCAATGAGGAAAGCATCGAGGCGGTGAAACCACTCCAAGAACACCTGAACATTCATCTGGCGACCCGGCAAAAACGAGCCAAAACACAGGGGCCAGTCCGGACAGGCCAAGCCGGCCTCCATCACCCGGGTCGCTCCACCGATCACCACCAAAGCGATTACGGCAACCACTAAGTGAGCCGATAACAACCCGAGACGTCGACGCAATGTCGACATTGATGAAAGCATCATCGAACAAGCTCCATCCGATGCATCCAAGCGGGATTGCTTGGACCGTAGCGATGCAGAAGATGACGTCACGCTGTGTGGACGTCTGCAACACAAATGAGGAAAAATCATCCCCTTTTCCTGACAGAAATAAGGCCTTAACAATCACTTCATGGAGAACCGCAGCCAGCCCCATACGCTGTTGAAAACCAGGGATTGATCAGGTGCAGATCCCATCCGCCATTCTCACGTTGGTGATCGGGATGGTCCTTGCTTTGGGCGGCCTTTGGATCGGCCAGAACATCAACCTCCTCCCCATCGATGCGAGCGCCAACGCGCCGATTTACGACGAGCTCTTTAAGGTTCTATTCACGATTGGCAGCATTCTGTTTGTCGGAATCGTTGGCCTTCTCGTCTTTAGCTTGATTCGATTTAGGCGACGCAGCGGGCAACTCGGCGACGGCCTGGCCATCGAGGGAAATCTGCCACTCGAAATTTTCTGGACAGCAGTTCCTGCTGTTGTGGTGCTGTTTGTTGGTCTATACAGCTACGACATTTACGACCGCATGGGTGGCATGGTGCCTCTGGCCCATGACCACATGGGCGGAGCACACGAGGAACAGATCTGGGGAGGAATCAGTTCAGGCTCGATTGAATCAGCAGCGGCAACAAATGTCTTGCCCGTTGAAGTGACAGCCATGCAATTCGCCTTCCTCTTTCATTACCCAGAGGGAGACATCACATCAGGTGAACTTCATGTTCCAGTCGACCGACCAATCACCCTGCGGATGGAAGCAAAAGATGTGATTCACGCCTTCTGGGTTCCTGAATTTCGCCTGAAGCAGGACATCATTCCAGGCCAACCAACTCAGCTGAGTTTCACGCCCACACGCACCGGCCGTTATCCAATTGTGTGTGCCGAACTCTGTGGGCCCTACCACGGTGGAATGCGCTCCACTGTTGTGGTGGAAAGTCCGGAGGACTGGGACAGCTGGTACGGGCAGAACGCCAAAGCAGCACCTGAAGAAGAAACGCTCACCATCGCGAACGCCTGACATGACCATCAGCTTGCCCCCAGAAACATCCAGCCCTCCACGGCTTCAACCCAGCGGTTGGTTGCGGTATTTCAGCTTCAGCGTTGATCACAAGGTGATCGGGCTGCAGTATCTCGTCTGCGGCTTTGTGTTTTATCTGATTGGCGGTGCCCTAGCCGGTGCCATTCGCACGGAGCTCACCAGTCCCGTGTCCGACTTCATGGCACGGGATGTCTACAACCAGGTGCTGACCCTCCACGGCACGGTAATGATCTTTCTCTGGATCGTCCCCGTAGTGAATGGTGCTTTTGGGAATTATTTGATCCCATTTTATGTGGGCGCTCGGGACATGGCCTTCCCACGCCTCAATGCCGTTGCGTTCTGGTTGATTCCTCCAGCAGGTTTAATGCTGATCACCAGCTATTTCCTCACGGGTGCTGCTCAATCGGGCTGGACGGCCTATCCACCACTCAGCATCACCACACCAGCAACGGGCCAAATCATCTGGATCCTGAGCGTGCTGCTGCTGGGCGGGAGTTCGATCTTTGGTGGGATCAACTTCATCGCCACCATTCTCAAGCTGCGACGCCCCGGCTTGAAATTAATGCAGCTTCCCATGTATTGCTGGGCGATGCTGGGCACCAGCATTCTTGTGGTTCTCTCAACGCCTGTTCTGGCGGGAACATTGGTGCTGCTGAGTTTCGACATCGTTGCCCATACAGGCTTCTTCAATCCCACCCTGGGAGGCAATGTGGTGGTTTACCAGCATCTGTTCTGGTTCTATTCCCACCCAGCGGTTTACATCATGGTGTTGCCGGCCTTTGGCTTGGTGAGCGAAATCCTGCCGGTTCATGCCCGTAAGCCTCTATTCGGCTACGTAACGATGGTGTATTCGATCATGGCCATCGTTGTATTGGGCCTGATTGTGTGGGCGCACCACATGTTCACCAGCGGAACACCTCCCTGGATGCGACTGTTCTTCACCATTGCAACCGCATTCATCGCCGTTCCCACCGGAATCAAATTCTTCAACTGGTTGGCAACACTCTGGGGCGGACGCATCAGCCTCAACAGCGCCATGCTGTTTTCATGCGGCTTCATTGTGAACTTCGTGCTCGGAGGCATCACAGGGGTCGCCCTGGCACAGGTGCCATTCGACATTCATGTACATGACACCTACTTCGTTGTCGCCCACTTCCACTACATCGTCTTCGGTGGATCGGTATTCGTGATCTTCGCCTCGGTTTACCACTGGTATCCCAAATTCACCGGCCGGATGCTCAACGAAGATCTCGGTCGCCTGCACTGTGCACTCACCTTCATCGGCTTCAACCTGTGCTTCGGCCCTCAGCACTGGCTCGGCCTCAATGGAATGCCGCGACGCGTTGCTGAATACGACCCCCAATTCACCTTGATCAATCAGATCAGCTCCGTCGGAGCCCTGCTGATGGCCATCAGCACCCTGCCCTTCCTATGGAATGTGATCCACAGCGCCCTCAACGGCCCAGTCGCAGGGGACAACCCCTGGAAAGCGCTGACGCCCGAATGGCTAACCAGTTCTCCGCCACCGGTCGAGAACTGGATTGGTGAGGCTCCTCTCGTGGAAGAGCCCTACGGCTACGGCGTCCCGCCGGGCGAGCTGGACCTGAGCGCAGCCAGCGGTCGTGATCTTTGGAGTAGCGGCAAATGACCACCACAGTTCCCATCAAGGAGCAGGAGCACAGCCACGAGCAGCATGCCGAGCATCCCGATCACCGCATGTTCGGCCTGGCCACATTTCTTGTGGCGGACGCCATGACTTTCGCCGGATTCTTTGCGGCCTACCTCACCTTTAAAGCGGTGAACCCACTACCGGATGGAGCCATCTATGAACTTGAGCTGCCCCTGCCCATCCTCAACACCGTTCTGCTCCTGGTGAGCAGCGCCACCTTCCACCGAGCCGGCCAGGCAATCCGGCAGGACCACCACGGCCGCTGTCGACGCTGGCTGCTGATCACCGCAGGCCTCGGCCTGGCCTTTCTAGTGAGCCAGATGGTGGAGTACTTCACCCTTCCCTTTGGCCTCACCGACAACCTCTACGCCAGTACCTTCTTCGCCGCCACGGGATTTCATGGTCTTCACGTGACCCTCGGGGCCCTGATGACCCTGATTGTCTGGTGGCAGGCGAGGCAGCCACAGGGCCGTGTGACTGCAGCCGACCACTTCCCCCTGGAAGCAGCGGAGTTGTACTGGCACTTTGTTGATGGGATCTGGGTGATTCTCTTCGTGATCCTTTATCTGCTCTGATCCCTTGCCTTGATTGGCGAGCATGGCCAGAATTCAGTTGAATTAACTCCTGAAATGCTGGTCGGCAAGGAACTGCTCGACAAGGCCAGATCGCTCAGCAATCGGCCTGAAGATGACATCGCTCGCGGTTGCGGCTACGTCGGCCCAAGCGGACGTCTGCTGAAAAAGAGTTTTTATCGGGCCCTAGTGGAGGCCAAAGCGGCGGCCCAGGGATGGCAATTGCCGAAAAGCAGCAGCAGTAGTTCCTCAGGCGGCAGCCGTGGTCGCCAGGCCGAATTCCGAACCCGTGTGCATGGCAACGGCAACCTGCTGATCGGCCACGCCTACACCCGTCGGCTCGGCCTGGAACCCGGCCAGGAGTTCAAGATCGAGCTCCAACGGGACTCCGGAATGATCGTTCTGCAGCAGATGGATCAAGACCAGCCGTGAGCAGCCAGCCAGTTGGCTGACAGCTCATCATCCCTTTTTCGGCCTTCGGCGTTTCCGTCTTCGGCAGCGGTGGCATGCAGCAACCGCTCGGCATAACGGGCCAGTTGATCGGCCTCCAGGTTCACCGTGTCCCCGACAGCAAGGTGCCTCAGGGTCGTTGCCTCCCAGGTGTGGGGGATGACAGCGAGAGTGAACGTCGATCCATCAGCTGAACATTCAGCCACCGTGAGGCTGATTCCATCCACCGCGATGCTGGCCTTCTCACAGACATAACGGCCGAATCGGGGTTCCGACCAGCGGATCGACAGGGCCCAGGAGTGGGGAAGGGTCTCCAGATGGGTGACTTCACCGGTGGCATCCACATGACCGCTCACCAGATGACCACCAAGGCGGTCGCTCAGCCGAAGCGCCGGCTCGAGGTTCACCGCTCCACCACGGTCCGCCTTGCGTCCCAACGTGGTGCGGCGCAGGGTTTCCTCACTCACATCGGCGCGGAAGCCATCCCCCATCAGCTCTGCCGCCGTGAGGCAAACGCCATCCACAGCCACGCTGTCGCCAAGGGCCAACGGGGCAAAAGGAGCGCAGCCCCAAACCACCACAGCCCCTGCACGACGCTCGATCCTTCCCTCTGACTGCACCAGCCCCGTGAACATCGCTCGCAGCGGCTCTCTGGCCATAATCGGATAGAGCCGCGCCGCCGACATGGTCGAAATGAGCGTCGCCGGAATTGCTCTCGATGCCGCCAGCCGCACACCCATGCTGCTATTGCGAGATCCAAGCGGTCGACGTCAGGTCCCGATCTGGATCGACCAGGCGCAAGCCCACAACATCATGGCCGGACTGCAGGGGGGAGCACCACCACGCCCCCTCAGCCATGACCTGATGGCAGCACTGTTGGTGGCTGGGGGGCTCGAACTGGAGCGCGTGATCGTCCACGCAATTGAGGACAGCACCTTTCATGCCGTCTTGAAGCTGCGACCTGATCTGGACGAAGCGGAGTTAGCTGAGAACGAAGTGCTCGAACTGATCGAAGTGGATGCCCGACCCAGCGACGCCATTGCGCTGGCGATCCGCACCGGCAGCGGGATATGGATGCTGGAGGAGGTGGTAGCGGAAGCCTCGATCCCGGTGGATGCAGAGGCGGATGCTGAAGATCAAACTGCCTTCAGCCGTTTCGTCGACGACCTCAGCCCTGCGGCCTTGGTGCGCCATCTACGCAACCAAGACAGCGAAGCACCCTCGGAGGAGTGAAAACCCGCGCCTTCGGCAGCGGCCGCCCCGTCAGCCTGTTCAGCCTGGGCACGATGCGTGCCCTGAACTCAGCGGCCCAGATGGCCGAGGTGCTTGACGCGGCAGCTGCAGCTGGAATCAATCACCTGGAAACCGCCCCGGCCTACGGACCTGCAGAACGTTTTCTGGGAGAGGCTCTTCGCCAGAACAGCCAGACAAGATCAGACCACTGGGTGATCACCAGCAAACTGCTGCCAGGGCTGAGTTTCGCGGAGGGACAACGCCGCCTTGATCAGATTCTGGAGCGGCTGGGCTGTCCACAGCTCGACAACCTCGCCATCCACGGCATCAACCGGGAGGAACATCTGGACTGGGCCCTGATGGGTGATGGATCCAGGCTTCTGGACTGGGCCCTCAGCAGCGGCCGCGTCAGCCAGGTGGGCTTCAGCAGCCATGGCAGCAACCCGCTGATCGATCGGGCGCTGCGCAGCCAGCGCTTCAGTTTCTGCAGCCTGCACCTGCATTGGCTGGATCCCCAGCGCCTGCCCTTGGCCCGTTGGGCCCTTGAGCAAGGCCTCGGTGTGATAGCAATCTCCCCTGCCGACAAAGGCGGTCGCCTACAGGCCCCCAGCCCAACACTTGTGGAGGACTGCACCCCCTTTGCCCCCCTTGAGCTGGCTTACCGGTTCCTGCTGGCAAAGGGCATCAGCACCCTGACCGTTGGTGCCGCCGCTGCAGGCGATCTTCAACTTGCCGCAACACTGGCGCAGGAGGATGGCCCCCTCAGCCAGGCAGAGCAACAGGCCCTGATCACGGCAGAAAGGCGGCAGCAGGAACGCCTCGGCCAGGGGCATTGCAAGCAGTGTCAGGCCTGCCTCCCCTGTCCGAACGAGGTTCCGATTCCCGAACTCTTGCGGCTGCGCAATCTGGCCATAGGCCATGGGCTCACCGCATTCGCGCAGGAGCGCTACAACCTGATCGGCCGTGCCGGCCACTGGTGGGAAGAGAACGATGCTTCGGCCTGTGAACGCTGTGGGGAGTGCCTTCCCCGTTGCCCGCATCACTTGCCCATTCCTGATCTGTTGGCAGACACCCACCAACGCCTGGAGGCTTCACCGCGGCGGCGACTATGGAGCTGAATCTCGCCAGAGCTCTTCCAAGGCACTCCGGTCGTCTGGCAACAGCGGTGGCAGTGACCAGCAGCGTGACCAGGTGTCTGCAGAGGGAAAGAGCAGAGGCCGCAGACGCGCCGAAAGGGCCTTCTGATCCGCCATCGCCCCTGACGATGCAATCGGCACGCGCCATCCCTGCTGCACCAAGCGGCGACGCAGGGGATCCCGCCATCCCTGCTCGACCCAGCTCTGGGGCATTGGTTCAGGACTGGCCTCCGGACGGAGCAGAACAGTCCAGTGCAAGGGGGCACCGGAGGCAGGCAGCACCGCCCGAAGACGGGGATCCCGCCCCAGCAGCGTGATGCAGCGGTTGAGCGGTAGAACCACCAGCTTGGCCTCACCCTTGAGCAGCCAGTTGGTGGCTTGCCGGTCGTCGTAGGTGAGGACCTGGCGACGCAGCGCACTCAAAGCCTGACCTCCGCCCAGATGGTCCGCCAGGCTCATCACCAAGCGGGGGCTGGAGGGCAGAACCACACGTCCTGCCATGGAGGAATCCAGGAGAAGAGGCCAGCCCTTCTGGGTCATGGCCGGGTCATCCCGAAACAGCATCACCCAGGGGCTGACGGCCAGCGGCAACACCCGATCCTGCAGAGCACCGAGGTCAGCCAGAAGAGCCTTGGCCTGACCATCCAACTGGCTGAAGAGCAGTTGAGAGTCGATGGGCTGGAGTTTGTCCGCTGGATGGGCATCCAGCCACCCATCACCCATCACCAACAAATCGGCATGCGCCTGATCCGCCGGCGTCCAGTCCTGCTGGGCTGGGGCCAGCGTCAGGCGCCAGGGCTTGGGCAAGGCATCAGCCCACACTTTCGGCAAAACCCCAGCCGGAGCCATCAGTGTTGGTGCGGCTGTCGCAGGACGACAGCCCGCCAAGAGGACGGTACCGGTCGCCCCGATCATCTGGAGCACTTGGCGCCGGCTCAGGGGACCCAACCGCTCACTCCAGACGTTCATGGGCTTGACGTTACGGGGCGGCTGAGAGCTGCTCCAAGGCATGCTCACAATCCAGCACTAGGTCGTCACAGGACCAACCGCGCAGCTGTGCGAGCAGCAAGAGGGCTCCGGCCCCCACCCCTTCTTTCACAAAGCCCCGTTCGTAGTCCCTTAAGGGTTGATGGGTACTGCTGTGAAAACGCACACCACAGGCCAAGACGGACAGTGCGGCAGCCAGGTGGCTCGCGGTGGCATCCACCAACCCGCCAAAGGGGGACTGACCCGCAGCAGCCGCACCCTCATCAGCGAGCCAGCCGGTGGTGCCGATCAGCACCTGGGCCGCGAGGTGTTCCCGCTGTGGAGCGGGTAAAGCCTGCATCGCCAAGGCCAGAACAGCCAGCATCTGGCAACCGCCCCCCAGCAACAGCGGTTGTCCCGCCGAAACCGCACCCACCAAGACCCCTGCGGTAAAGGCCTGAAAAGGGTCACCAACAGCAGCCAGAATTTGCTCGGCCGAAGGATGCGCGCCAAGGGACGCTCGCTGCAGCCCTCTGGTAACGAGCTCTTGCTTGAGCTGCTGCGGCGGATGAAGAGCACTACCGCTGATCAGATGGGCAACCTCCACACCGAGGGCCGTCAACACCGCTTGAGCGGTTGTGGTGCCTCCTGGAACACACTCCGCCACCACCAGGGGGCGTTGCAACCGCTGCCCCAGCAGCTCTCCCTGTCGCCACAAATGCTGCACCCGCAGCAAAGGCATCGCCGCACCCGTGGACAAACAGGCTGAGGGCCCTTGATCCAGGGGCTCAATATCCAGGTGGGGAAAATCGGGTTTCTGGGCCAAGCCGAGGGCCGCCACCTGCGGCGTCAACTTCAAGCGTCGCGCCGCGACGTAACTGAGCAGGGCGGGGGAGACCCCAGCGGGCAGCGGCGGCAAGGGCCAACGGCGCTGTTCAGCCGGACCACGGATCAGAATCTCCGCATCAGCCAGGGCGGTGTAACGCCGCGAAGCCACGGTGGAGCCAGCGGCAGAGATCCCCTCATGCTCCGCCGTTCGTGTGGCCGCCAGAACGAGCAACAGATCCAGCGGTTGCTCGGTGGAGGTCCAGGGACGAAGAACCGCTGCATCCAGAGCGCTTGCACCGAGACCTCCCAGCTGCTTACAGCCCTCAGGCAACACCGAGGCTTCAGAGGGGATCGAGGGCAATGAGTCCATGCAGCAGCTTCGGGGGCTCCGGAATCGGTGATTTCAGGCGGGGAAAGATCCAGTACGCCAGAGCATGAAGGGACAGGACGTAGATGACCTCCTGAACCACCACCAACAGCAGCGCCATCAACTGCACCTGGGTGAGATCCGGTGTGATCGGCAGATGAAGCGCCGCAATCAAGCGGTCGAGCAGAGCGGAGCCAGCCCGGGTGATCACCACCCAGAGGTTTTCTCCCAGCAGCAACGAGAGCACGAGAACTCGGACCAAAAAACCTGCTGTTCCAAGAACGATGCCCCCCGACCAGCTCAGCCACCAGCTGACCCCCCGGCACCAGCTCCAGCCCAGCCACAGCGACAAAAGCCCGTAGGGAAACAGCAGCAGCGGCCCACGCAAAGGACCCATCAAGGCCGTGAGCAGAAGCACAGAGAGCAGCAGGCCCTCGGCGCCGGAACGGCTGCCGCGCCGTAACTGCAGCAGGATCAGGGGAAGGGGAAGGGCCAGACGGAAAAGCGCACCACCCACCGGTAAGTAGTAGAGGGCTAACCAGATCAGCCCCGTCGCGGCAGCGAGATACGCCCCCTCAACCAGCCTCAGAGCCTGCTGGCGGCTCAACCGGGGCGTCGCGTCGGTCATGGTTCGACCCGCTCAATCCGTTCCACAGCGAAGCCAACATCCGCCTCGCGCAAGGCGCGGGTGACGGCTTCCGCAGGAGCGGCAGGGTCGGCTCCGGCCAAACGGATGGTGATCCGGTAAGGCGCCTGGGGCAGACGTTGGGATGACACCGTCCGCGGTTTTGGCTGCGGCACAGGCTCAGGGGCATTCTCTGCCTCAGGCCGGAAAACAGGCTCGGCCGCCGGTGCAGAGGGGGGATCAGCAGTGGGACTTGCAACCGTTGGGCTGGTCTTCACAGCCGGGACGGGCGTAGTTAGCTGCACCGTTCTGTCTTCAGGCACCGCAAAGGATCGCTCCAACTGCTCGGCGACTGGTGTACCGGCACAGGCCTGCAGGAGCCCCACAGGCAGCAGCCAAAGCAGACGTGCCATCAACTGTCAGCCGGCTTGATCACCCGCACCGCACTGGCCCTAAGCCGACCGGTCTTAGTCGTGGCAGGAGGTTTCTTGGCGGCTGGTTTTTTGGCAGCTGGCTTCTTCGCCGCCGGTTTTTTAGCGGCAGTTTTACGACCGCCCTTTTTCGATGCTGCCTTGGCGGCAAGCAGTTCCACCGCCTCCTCAATGGTCACATCGTCAGCACCTTTGCCTTCAGGCAGCGAGGCATTCACCTTGCCCTGTTTGACGTACAGGCCGTAGGGGCCGTCATAGACCTGAATCGTTTCATCACTGCCCTCCGGCTTACCGAGGTCCTTGAGGGCGGTGCGTCCACCCCGACCCCGCTTGGGCATGGCCAGCAGCTCAAGGGCACGGCTCAGTCCCACCACCAGAACATCGTCATCCCCCTTTAGGGATCGGTAATCCTTCTCGCCTTTGCCCTTATCCCAGACGACATAGGGGCCAAAGCGGCCCAGCCCCGCCTGAATGCGCCCTCCATCGTGATGTTCACCGAGAAGCCGCGGCAAGCGGAGCAGTCCGAGGGCATCCTCCAGAGTGAGATCTTCCGGCTTCTGCCCCTTGGGCAGAGACGCGCGCTTGGGCTTGGGATTCTCATCACTCACCTGACCCCGCTGCACATACGGGCCGTACTGACCGAAGAGCAGGTAGACCAAATCACCCGTTTCGGGATCCTCACCGATGGCTTCAGGGCCGTCGGCTTTCTGTTTGAGGATCAGTTCGGCCTGCTCTTCATCCAAATCAGCCGGAGTGATCTCCCGGGGCAAGGTGGCCTTGATCAGCTCTTCCTCACCGTCGTCGCTGACACGTTTGGACTCCAGGTAGGCGCCAAAACGGCCGATACGAACCACGGAGGACAAGCCCTCCAGATCGATGGTACGGGATGCACCTGGGTCAATGTCCCCTTCCCGCTGCTGCACCTGGGTTTCCAGGCCCTCGTCACCCTTGTAAAAGCCCTCCAGGTAAGGCAACCACTGCACTCTGCCGTGGGAGATTTCATCGAGGGTGTTCTCCATCCGGGCGGTGAAGCTCGTGTCCACCAGTTCAGGGAAATGCTCCTCGAGCAGCGCCGTCACGGCAAAGGCGGTGAAGCTGGGGGTAAGGGAGTTACCCACCAGCGTGGCGTAGCCGCGATCAACGATCGTTCCAATGATCGAGGCGTAGGTCGACGGCCGGCCGATGCCCTCCTTTTCCAGCATCTTCACCAGCGATGCCTCGCTGAACCGTGCCGGCGGCTGGGTCTGATGGCCGAGAGGTTCGACAGTCTTCGGCTCCGGTGCATCGCCAACGCTCAACGCCGGCAACAACACTTCCTGCCCCTCAAGGGCCGCATCGGGATCATCACTGCCCTCGACGTAGGCGCGGAAGAAACCGGGGAAGTCGATGCGCTTGCCGCTGGCCCGGAAATTGGCCTCGCCTGAGCTGAGATCAACCGACAGCATGGTGAGCCTGGCTTCGGCCATCTGACTGGCCACGGTGCGCTTCCAGATCAACTCATAGACCGCCAGATCTCGCCCATCCAGACCAGTCTCACCGGGGGTTCGGAAGCTTTCGCCCGACGGACGAATCGCTTCATGGGCCTCCTGGGCATTGCGGGCTTTGGTACTGAACTGCCGCGACCCATTGCTCAGATACTCCTTGCCGTAGAGGCTCTCCACGCAGCTGCGTGATGCATTTATCGCCTGATCCGACAAGTGAACCGAGTCGGTCCGCATGTAGGTGATGAAACCGCGTTCGTAGAGCCCCTGGGCACAGCGCATGGTTTCCCGGGCTGAGAGGCGTAGCTTGCGATTGGCCTCCTGTTGGAGGGTACTAGTGGTGAAGGGAGGCACCGGCTTACGCACGGTGGGTTTCTCTTCCACCGCGTCCACCGTCCAGGCGTTGGATCGCACGGCTTCAGCCAACGCCTTGGCCTCGCTCTCGGTAAGCAGCCGAACGGCACTGCCCGCCTTTAGCCCGCCGGTGCTCTCGTCAAAGTCGATGCCAGTGGCGATCCGCTGGCCACCCACGTGGGTGAGCTTGGCCTCAAAGGCGCTGCCCGACTGCTCAAGTTGGGCCTTGAGGTCCCAGTAACTGCCGCTGCGGAAGGCACGCCTGGCCCGTTCCCGTTGGACTAGGAGCCGCACTGCAACGGACTGCACCCGCCCTGCAGAGAGTCCCCAGGCCACCTTTTTCCAGAGGAGAGGGGACAGGGTGTATCCCACAAGGCGATCCAAAATGCGCCGGGTTTCCTGGGCATGAACCAGCTCCATGTCCAGGTCGCGGGTCTGGTCAAGTGCCTTGCCGATGGCTTCCTTGGTGATCTCGTGAAACACCATGCGCTTCACCGGCACCTTCGGCGCCAGCAGCTGGAGCAAGTGCCAACTGATGCTTTCGCCTTCCCGGTCTTCGTCCGTTGCCAGAAGCAACTGATCAGCACCCTTGAGAGCGTCCTTGAGTTCGCGAACCGTCTTCTTCTTGTCCTTTGGGACCACGTACAGCGGCTCGAAATCCGCGTCGGTGTTCACGCCGAGATTGGCCCATTTCTGCCCCTTGGCCGATGCCGGAATCTCGCTGGCGTTGTTAGGGAGGTCGCGGACGTGCCCCATGGAGGCTTCAACTTTGAATCCCTTGGGCAGAAAGCCACGGATGGTTTTGGCCTTCGTGGGGCTTTCAACGATGACGAGGGTGTGCGCCACTAGCGGCAGGTGAACCGTTCCCCTTCTTTATCGCACCGAGCAGCGCTCTGCATGACCGTTGGCGCGTCAAGCGCCGCTACAGTCGCCGCAGCGCAATGATTCCAGGCTGCCATGCCCGATATGGGTGCATCCATTCTCGCCACCCAGGCCATGGCTGCCCCTGGTGAGCTGCTGAATCTCTCTCTCAACGCGTCTGCCGTACTGCCCGAAGCAGCAGTGCTGCTGGCGATGATCGCCACCCTCTTAGTGGATCTGGCCGGCGAAAAGGTCGCCACTCGCTGGGTGCCCCCGATTTGCTACTTCGGCCTGGGGAGCTCCCTGGTTCTGCTAGCCCTGCAGTGGAATGCACCCCTGGAGCCCTCCTTCCTCGGGGCCTTTCTCGCCGACAACCTGGCAGTGGCCTTCAGGGCTGTGATTGCCCTGTCCACTCTTCTTTCGCTACTGATCAGCTGGCGTTATGCCGAGAAGAGCGGCACGCCTGTTGGCGAGTACGCAGCCATCCTTCTCGCCGCCACCCTCGGCGCCATGCTTCTTTGCGGGGCAACGGATCTTGTGAGTGTGTTCATTTCGCTAGAAACGCTATCCGTCGCCAGTTATCTGCTGTCGGGCTACATGAAGCGGGATGCCCGCAGTTCGGAAGCAGCACTCAAATATCTACTTGTGGGATCGGCAGCTGCTGCTGTTTTCCTCTATGGGTCTTCCCTTCTCTACGGCCTGAGCGGCAGTACCAGCCTTGACACCATCGGCCTAGCCCTGCAGACCAGCTCCACACCGCTGGCCGCTTTGGCCCTGGTATTTGTCTTGGCCACCGTTGCATTCAAGATCGCTGCCGTTCCTTTCCACCAGTGGACGCCTGACGTCTACGAAGGCTCACCAACCCCTGTGGTGGCGTTCCTCTCCGTGGGTTCTAAAGCAGCCGGTTTCGCCTTGGCTCTTCGCATCCTGGTGGGTTGCTTCGGTGCCTTTGACGATCAATGGAAATTACTTTTCACCGTTCTGGCGGTATTGAGCATGACCTTGGGCAACGTTGTTGCCCTCGCACAGACCTCGATGAAGCGGATGCTGGCCTACAGCTCGATCGGCCAGGCCGGCTTCGTGATGATCGGCATGGTCTGCGGCACCGAGGACGGTTTTGCAGCCATGATTTTGTACTTGGCGGCCTACCTGTTCATGAACCTTGGGGCCTTCGCCTGCATCATCCTCTTCTCGATCCGCACTGGAAGTGACCGAATCTCCGATTACGCCGGGCTTTACCAAAAGGATCCCCTGATCACCCTCGGCCTGAGTCTTTGCCTGCTTTCCCTGGGTGGGATTCCCCCAATGCTGGGGTTCTTTGGAAAGATCTATCTGTTCTTTGCCGGTTGGGCGAACCACCAGTACCTGCTGGTGGTGGTTGGCTTGGTCACCTCTGTTATCTCTATCTACTACTACATCTCAGTCATCAAGATGATGGTGGTGAAGGAGCCCCAAGAGGCCTCCGATGTGGTCAAGGCCTATCCCGACGTGAACTGGTCGTTGATGGGGATGCAGCCTCTACGGGTTGCCCTAATTGGATGTGTGGCCATTACAGCCGTTGGCGGAATCCTCTCTAATCCCCTCTTCCAGTGGGCCAACACCGCTGTTGCAGGAACTCCATTGCTTCAACAGGCCATCGCCCTCTCCAGCCTGAAGGGCCTTGGCTGAGCCTGCGCGACCGCCTGTTGCTGAGCTCCGGGGTATCAGCAAGATCTACGGATCAGGTGATCTAGAAGTTAAAGCCCTTGATCAACTGAATCTCACCGTCCGGGAGGGGGATTACTTGGCGGTGATGGGTGCCAGCGGCTCCGGCAAGAGCACAGCAATGAACATCCTTGGCTGCCTCGACCGGCCCACCAGTGGGACCTACCGGCTCAATGGCATGGCCGTTGAACAGTTTGAGGACGATGCGCTAGCCGACGTTCGCAACGGCTCGCTCGGGTTTGTCTTTCAGCAGTTCCATCTGCTCGGCCACGCCAGCGCTATAGAGAATGTGATGCTCCCGATGATTTATGCGGGGGTGCCCAGGGACGAACGGATCGAGCGTGCCCAATCGGCCCTGCGCCGCGTTGGTCTGGCGCAGCGTCTGGAGAACAAGCCCAATCAGCTCTCGGGAGGACAGCAACAACGAGTTGCCATTGCCCGGGCCATCATCAACCGCCCCAGCCTGCTGCTGGCGGACGAACCCACAGGGGCGCTGGACTCCAGCACTACCGCCGAGGTGCTGGAACTGTTCGATGAACTCCACCAACAAGGCATCACCCTGGTGATGGTGACCCATGAGGACGATGTAGCAGCCCGAGCACAACGAATTGCTCGCTTCCAGGATGGTCGGGCTCTCACAGGATGCCCACAATAATTCCAGTATCCCTGCACTAATGGAGGAGACGGCTGCGCAGAGAAACCCTATGGATGGGCCACCAACTCAGGGCCAGCGGCGCCAGGTTTCGGTCCTTGAACCCTGACGCAAACGAAGTCCTCCATCGCGTTCCAGGCCAGCAATCCTCCAGATCTGACCATCTTCAGGATGGACGAGCTGATCTGACCAGAGCCGGGCCTGAACGCCATCGAGGCACCAGGCCCCATCGCCTCCGACGCCGTAACAGTGATCGAAGGCCAGCAAAACCTCCGCCGTCCACCTGATCGGATCCGCAGCCTGCTGCCCTTCCAGCCTTCGCAGGGCAATGGCATGACCAGGAACCGAATTCCGCACATTCAGGCCCAGGCCGATGCGCAGCAAACGCAGCTGGGAGCCCCGCTGCACCACCCCAGGCAGAAGGCCCGCCAATTTGCGACCGTTCACGAGCAGGTCATTGGGCCATTTGATCTGCACCGAAAGGCCCTTCTGCTCAAGCCGTTGCACCACCGAGAGGGCCAGCGCCAAGCCAAGCAAGCCTGCCTGACCGGACCCATGGCTCTGCCAGGGCAATGCAGCACTAATCCAGACACCACCTGGCGGAGAAACCCAGGCGCGCCTCCATTGACCGACTCCCCGTCGCTGGTGGGTAGCAATGACGGCGCGAGGCCCCATCAACGAGGGCTGATCGCGCAACCAGGTCCCCAGCAGCTCCTCCGTGCTGCTGCACACAGGCACGTGCCAGATGGTCCAGTGGCGTGCCGAGGCACCTGCGAGGCGGCGATACGTCGCCATCAACCGGCCACCACCATGGTGTGGGCATCGATGTCGCGGCATGCGTGGATCAATCATCCATCGCATCCGCGAGACGCGATGCAGCGTCCACCAACTCACTCACCGGCCGCACCAGCGCCATGCGCAGCCACTGGCGACCGCCGCCACCAAACCCAGACCCAGGGGTCAAGGCGACACCACTGCGCTGAAGCAGTTCCCTCGCTGCATCTTCATCACTCCAACCCCGATGCTTGACCACATCAGGCAAAGGGAACCACAGGTACATTGCCATCTCTGGACAGGGAACTGACCAACCGCGTGCCCTGAGGGTTTCGACCACACGATCCCGTCGTTCGCGATAGATCGGATGCAGTTGCCGCGGCCAATCGGGGAAGCGTTGCAAGGCCTGGATCGCACCCTGCTGCAGGGCGAGGCTCTGGTTGAAATCAATGACGGCTTTGGTGCGACGCAGTGCCTCAATCAGGGGTGCTGCACCAACCGCGAAACCGAGCCTGAACCCCCCAAGGCACCAGCCCTTCGAGAGGGAGAAGAATTCGATTCCGCACTGCCTCCAGTTCGGAGTCTGCAAAAGCGAAGGAGGCTCTCCATCCAGGGCGAGATCCACATAGGGATTGTCGTGAGCGATCACCACATCGTGCCGAGCCGCGATCACCGTGATGCGATTGAGATCCTCCTGATCCCCCACTCGGGCTGAAGGGTTGTGGGGATACCCAAAAACGAAAAGCTTCAGTTGCTCCCAAAGCTGGGGGCTGATGATCGACAGATCCGGCCGCCAGTCGTTTTCAGGGGAGAGGGCCAAGGCCTTGGTCCGGGCTCCCGCCAGGTGCAACCCACCGGTATGGGACGGATAACAGGGATCCAGATGCAGGGCAGCGTCACCGGGATCAAGCACCGCCAGCGGCAGATGGGCGGTTCCTTCCTGGGATCCCACCAACAACTGGACTTCATGATCAGGATCCACCGCAACGTCGAAGCGATGTCGACACCAGTCCGCGATGGCGGCATGGAAAGGCCTTAATCCGGCTTGAAGGCAATAGGAGCTGCTGTTGGACTCCATGACCGCTGAGGCCATGGTGTCCAACAACGCCTTGGGTGGCCGAAGATCAGACGATCCGATGGAGAGATCCACCAGATCCGAACGTACCGAAGAAGACGCCTCGAGCCGATAAGCGTGCTTTGCAGCATCAACACGGGCAAAAACAGCGCTGCCCAGCGAGGCCAGTCGCTTAGAGGTTGGCATCCAAGAAGGACTGCAGCTGCGGTTTGGCGATGGCACCTTCATGCCTCGCCACCACTTCACCGTTGCGGAAGAGGATCAGCGTGGGTATGCCCTGAACCTGATAAGCGTCACGGGTCTGGGGATTGGCGTCCACCTCGAGCTTGCCGACGCTGACGCGATCGCCGTAGTCGCTTGCGACCCAATCCATTAATGGAGCGATCAGTCGGCAGGGGCCGCACCAGGCAGCCCAGAAATCGATCAGGACCGTGCCGGAAGCCTTGAGGACTTCACGTTCAAAACCAGCATCGGTGAAATCGGCAACAGCTCCAGCCAAAGCACTCAAATGACTGAACTGATCTTATGGAAAGCCGGACGACTTTCCTGGGTTGATCAGAGCTTGTCGATGGATCGCTTCAAGTCTTCGAGTTCGGCATCCACCTCTTCCACCTGCACGGGCTTCACGGCCTCGGCCTCATCGGAGGCGGGGAGCGCAACGGCTTCCGGGCCTCTCTTCAGCTGAGCGCGCAACGCCTCGAGATCATTGTCAACGCCGCCACCGCTTTCCAAAGCCGCGAACTGACTCTCCAGATCAGATCCAGCCAGCTCAGCCGCGGCCTGACCGGTGGCCTCCAGGGCCTCCACCTTTTCCTCCATCCGCTCGAAGGCCGCCATGGCGGAATCGGTGCCGATACTGCCGACGGCGCTTTGCAACTGCTGCTGGGCCTTGGCTGCCTGTGCTCGAGCCTTGAGCATGTCCTTTTTGGTCTTGGCCTCGGCGATCTTTCCTTCAAGGGCAACCAGACTCTTCTTGAGCGATTCCACCTGGCCGTCTTGGGCCTGAACCTGGGCTGTCAGCGAGGTCGCCGTCTCCTGGAACGTCTTGCGCCGGGTCAAAGCTTCCCTAGCCAGCGATTCCTCACCCTTTTTCAGAGCCAGCTCGGCACGCTCGTACCAGGTCTTGGATTGAGCTGCAGCCTGTTCAGCCTGGCTGCTCAGACGCTTCTGACTAGCGATCGCCAGGGCGACGGCCTGACGCAACTTGACCAGATCCGCCTGCATATCGGCGACCGATTGGTCGAGGATCTTGGCGGGGTCCTCCATGCTGCTGACAGCAGCGTTGGCGTTGGCACGAACCAGCCTGCTCAGCCGATCAAAGAAACCCATGACTTGGCCCTAGACGCGCTGAGATTAGCGAGGTTCCCGCAATGGTTCTGCCTAGAGTTAGACCATGGCGGTTGCACCTGAATCCCAACGGCGTCGCCTACCGGGCTTGGAGCTGCTCCAATCAGCTGCACCAGCGCCGGCGGAACCCTTAAAAACCTGCCTGGGCGCTCTTCAGAGGGAGTGGCGCAAGGATGACCATCTGGCAGCGCTATGGCAGGACTGGCCGAGAGTTGCAGGAGCGCAACTGGCACCGCACTGCCGACCCTTATCGCTGCAACGCGGGGTGCTGACCGTGGGAGCCAGCCATCCCCAATGGCGCCAGGCTCTCCTCTACAACCGGCCCCAGCTCATCAGCGCCCTGCATCAAGCAGGCCATGCGGTGCGTGATCTGCGTATCCAGCAACACCACCCCCTTCAATCACCTGTGCTGGAAAGCGAAGCCAGCGTCTGGGCCGAGCATCCGAGCCGTACCGATGTCCATGGAATGGGGACGTGCCCGGACTGCAGTCGACCAGCTCCCAACGGAGAAATCAAGCTCTGGGGGCACTGCGGTTTTTGCCATCGCCAGACCTTGTCAACGTCTTAAGGCTCAAAGCCTCAATACCGCTCCGGACGCGGCTCCCGCCAGTCGGCATCGACGCCGGCGATCTTCAGAGTTTGTGCCCGTTCTTCAAGGCGACTGCGGTCCAGACGCCACACGTCGTAAATCCCGATCTGACCAAGCAACTTAGGGTGGAGGTCGATCCAATGGTCATGTTCTGCCGTGCCGCGATCGATCAGAACCAACACGGTGCTGGATGCAGCCGGGCTCCCGAGGGGGTATCCACTCCAGCCGCGTCGCTGTTCATGGGCCAGGCGATCCGCAATGTTGACCAACGCCCCATCGGATTGACCTTCGTAGACGATTACTTGATCTGTGTAGAAATGCAGAGAAGGCTTCATGGCGCCAACCATGACCATGGGCTCTCCACTGCGCTGTTGCGACAACATCAGTGAAGCTGCGTCGCGGACCGGTTGCTGACGCAGTCGATCGGCGAGCTCGGCGATGGGGATCAGCGCTGTGAGATGAAATCCGAGCAGACAGCCCTGCATGGCCAGCAAGGCCTTAGCGGCAGCACGACGCTGAAGCAACAGACAGGCTCCAAGCGCGGCGGCAGCGCTGAACCAGACCGCAGCCCAGTTCAACAGACCGCTGGCCAGCAAATCCAGCGACAGCGTCGGCATCTCCGGATCGTCGATCAAGGGAACCCAGAGCGATCCCAGCCAAAACCCAGCGACCAGGACGGCAATCAGCGCCAGGCAAGTTCCCCACGCCATCCGTTGCCAGCGCGATGAGCCCAGCGTGGCCTGGGCCACCAACAGGGCCGCTGCGGGGGTGGCGGGCAACCAATAACTGGGGAGCTTGGTGGCTGCGGTGGTGAACAGCAGCAGCACCGCCAACAGCCAGCAAGCTGCGAATTGATGTAACGAGTGCTCCGGAGCGACCGGCGATCGGGGCACCCGCGCCAACCCCAACAGCAGAAAGGGCGTGAAGGGCAAGGCAGCCACGAGCATCACCGGCCCGAAAAACCACCAAGGCTGGAGGTGGTCGTTCACCACGGAGGTGAAGCGTTGAAGGTTGTGGTAGCCAAAAAAGCTGTCCCAGAAGGGCTGTCCTTCCACCAGCAACTCCAGGGCGTACCAGGGAAGGCTGATCAGAGCGGTGAGCAGCAACCCGGGCAGCGGGCGCAGCCTCCGCCAGGGCTGAACGAGATCCCGTCGCAACGCTCCGAACATCAGCAGAGCGAGTCCTGAAAGCACCACAGCGACCGGCCCCTTGGCCAGAACTGCGAATCCGAGGATCACCCAGGCCGGCCACCAGGCCACCTCTTGGGGGGCGGCAAAACGCCGCCACTGCAGCAAAAAGCTGAGACCCAGCAGGCCACACAGCAGGGCATCACTCACCGCGGTGCGGCTCCAGACCAGCACCAGGGGGGAAAATGCAAATGCCAGCGGTGCGACCAGGGCCGTCAAACGCGGACGCACATCGCCTGAGAACGGCCAGCGCAGCACGGTATCGGCAAGGCCCAGCATCAGCCCGACCGTGGCTAGGGCGGAAGGAAGCCGTGCCGCCCAACTGCCGAGAGGATCCCAAACCTCACGTCCGGGAAAGGCATAGCCGAACCCCATGAGCCAGTACACCAGGGGCGGTTTGTCGTAACGAGGTAAGCCATTCACCCGAGGCGTCAGCCAGTCGCCGGTGTCAGCCATGGCCCGCCCGGCTGCGGCAAACAACGGCGGAGTTTCATCCACCACGCCTGTAGATCCCAGCCGCCAGAACGTGATGACGAGTCCCAGGGCCAGCACAAGCGCCAGAACCTGGCGCCGCTGTCGTCCTGAAACATTGACCGACAAGGGACTCTTAGCTTCTGAGGTTGATGCTGACATCCGCCATCAGTCCTGTTCGGACCCAAGATTCAACACGCTGACTGAAGACATCACAGGAAGCATTCTCCTCAGCCCAGCTGCGGCAGTGAGAGCGCTCAATGCTGCCAACGCGCCGCAAAGCCTCAGTAAGGGCGGCAACATCGTCGGGCGGCACCAACCAGCCTGTGCGACCCGAACAGATCAGCTCCCCGGGTCCACCGCGGTCATAGGCAACGACCGGAACACCACAGGCAAGGGCCTCAACCACAACGTTGCCGTAGGCCTCGTTCCATTTCGGTGTGTTGATCAGAGCGCGGCAATGGCCCATCTCCTGCTGCAGCTCCTGGGTCGATCGAAATCCACGCCAGTCGATCGTGTCTTTGGGAACACTCGACTCCACCTGTTGCGCATAGGCGTCGTCCTCACGCAACCCCCAAACCAGAAGCTGTTCACCCAAGGCAGCCGCAACGGCAGCAGCATCCTCCAGACCCTTTTCCGGAGCGATGCGGCCCGCCCAACCCAGGGGGCCATCGGTCTGGCGCTGAAAGGTGTAATTGCTGAGATCAAATCCGTTGCCCACAACATTGGCGGGAGGGGGGAGCCGGAAATCAGCGGCCTGGCGGTGGGTGTGAAAGGCAAGGCGACGTGAATCCCAGGCGGCGACGGATTCGATCACATCGCGCATCACCGCAGCCACATCTCCCATGCTCACGAGATGAAAGAGCCTGGCGCTGACCCGTTGCGTCAGCCACAGCGGCAGCCAGTCATACCCACCGTTGATGACAGCGTCGGCAGACTGCCCCGCATCGAGCGCGGCCTCCCAGAGAGCCGGCAGAAGACTGTTGCGGGGAATTTCGACCGGTGCATGCTCGGCGGCATGCTGCCAGCTGGGCTGATTCACACCCTCCACCTCCAGCAGCTCAACTCCGCTGCAGTCGGCGGGCAGCGTGGAGCCCTTGGCGGCCACAACCGTGAGCCTGTGGCCCCGCCGAACCAACCCCTGCACCAAGGATCGGAGGGTGAGCTCCACACCACCACCCTCGCCACTGCCGAGAGCCCCGATGGGCGTGTTGACGATGACGAGGTGAAGCGGCGACAAGGTCATGACGAGGGATCCGTAAGCGGCAACGGCTCCCAAAACCGGCGCCGTTGACTGACGAAGATCACCGACACGAGCACCAGCACGACACCGATCCACTGGAGCAGATCAAGGCGCTCTCCCAGCAACCACCCACCAGTGGCCAGCGCAAACACAGGGGTGAGAAATCCCAGGCTGCTGAAACTGGTGAGATCGCGCTGATTGGCGAACCAGAAAAACAATCCGTAGGCCAAGGCGCTTCCGAGCAGGCTCGCGTAACCCATGCGCGCCCAGTCCGTTGCCGTCCAGGCCAAACCAGCATCTGTGCCCTGGAGGGCATGAAGCCCGAACAGGGGAAGCCCCCCCAGCACCATGTGCCAGGCCGTGACGGTGACTGGATCGCTGTGGCGTGAGGCAAAGCGGATCAAGACCGTCCCAGCAGCCATGGCGAGGGATGCCAGCAACATCCAGCCTTCACCGGGCTGAAACAACTGCTGCACCGCCGGCGGATCAGCCAGCAACCACCAATGTCCCAACAGCTCAGAGGGCAGGCCAATGCAGACGATTCCCGCCAAACCGATGGCCAGCCCCATCCAGCCGATGGGATTGATCGACTCCCTGAAAAGAGCACGTGCCATCAGGGCAACCAGCAGAGGTTGGCAATCAATCAGGACGGAACCGAGACCCGCTCCTGTGCCCTCCAACCCCCGTGCCAAAAGGCCTTGAAACAAAGTGGCATCCACCAGGGTGAACAAGAGGAACCAAAGCAGATCACGAGAATCGATCGCCAAGCCACGGCCGGTCCACTGGCCCCAGAGCAAAAGAGCCAAACCGGCGGGCACGAGGCGAAAGCCAGCAACCAGCCAGGGCCCTGCGCTGGCGAGCAATGGCGCCATGGCGGTCATCGCCGTTCCCCAAAGCGCAAAGGGCAACACCATCAGAAACCAGAGTCGCAATGACGGCATGGATGAGCGCTTGGGTGCTCTTTTTAAGATCTGGAGCGATGCAGATGCGCAACATGATCTGGCCCTGGCGGCGAAAATCACGACGAAGGATGGCGCGAATCGTTGTTGATGGCCCCATCACCGGCGCCACTCGGAAGCGGGTGCTTAAAGCGTTACGGGAGGTGAAGCAAAGGGAATTTCCAGCACTACTGCTGCGAATTGACAGCCCCGGCGGCACGGTTGGAGATAGCCAGGAAATTCATGCAGCCCTGATGCGACTTCGAGAACAGGGTTGTCGCGTGGTGGCCAGCTTCGGCAACATCTCAGCGTCCGGAGGCGTCTACATCGGCGTTGCTGCTGAAAAAATCGTCGCCAATCCCGGCACGATCACCGGTTCCATCGGGGTAATCCTGCGGGGCAACGATCTCTCGCGGGTGTTCGAAAAGATCGGGATTCGCTTCGACACGGTGAAGAGTGGTCCGTTCAAGGACATCCTTTCCCCTGATCGTCCGCTGAGCGATGCCGAACGGGCACTGCTTCAGGAGCTGATTGACAGCAGCTACGGCCAGTTCGTTGGGGTTGTGGCTCAGGGGCGAAACCTTGATCTGGAGACAGTGAAGCGCTTCGCAGATGGACGGGTGTTCAGCGGAGAACAGGCGCAGGCCCTGGGCTTGGTGGATGAACTCGGCGACGAAGAGCATGCCCATCGCCTTGCTGCGCAGCTGGCCGATCTCGACGCGGACGACATTCGTCCCGTCACCTTGGGCAAGCAACGTCGCAAGCTCAGTGGCTTGCTGCCGGGATCCCAGCTCTTGCATCAACTGCAGCAGCGCCTCTCGATTGAATTGATGGGGAGCGGTCAGGTGCTTTGGCTGTACCGCCCATGACCAGCTCACCCCTTGTTCTGAGAGGCCTGCGCGGGGCCACCACCTGCACGGAGAACAGCACAGAGGCCATCCAAGCGGCGGTCAGCGATTTGATCGATGCCCTTGTCGATCGCAATGATCTGACGCCCAACCAGCTGGTGTCGGTGACCTTCTCGGTCACCGCCGATCTCGACGCCTGTTTCCCGGCAGCCATTGCACGCCGGCGGCCCGGCTGGGACACGGTGGCCCTGCTGGACTGCCAGCAAATGGCGGTTCAAGGAGACCTCCCCCGCTGCATCCGTGTTCTGGCCCACGCCTGGATCCCGCAGGAGCAGCAACCGGTGCATCCTTATCAAGGCGCCGCGCATCGGCTCAGGCCAGACCGATCTGGTCCAACTGACAGATCAGTCTCCGACCCCTGAGATCACCGCCCCGTGGTTGGACTCAGGAGAATCCCACCATCAAGATGCTTCCCAATGGCCCGTTTCACCACCAGACGCTTGCTTGCTGGAGTCGGCACCGCTGCAGCTCTACTGATTGGCTCAGCCTTCACCGAGGCTCCCGAGCAGATCGCCCACGCCCAAGGCACACCGGGGCTTATGGAATTCCGCTGGGACAACGATCGTGACTACCGGAAGCTGTACTACTACCAGACCTCCAGCATCGAAAACGACCGCTCGGAGTGGTATCTCACCCTGCGCGAAAAGGACCGAAAGACAGCGATCCTCAAACTCACCGTCACCGTTCCGGACTACTTCGACTCCAAGCTCAAACCCCACCGCATGCACCTGTGCCGCACCAGCGTCGGCAGCATGATGAGCCGGAGCAAGTGCCTCGAAGAAATCCCTGCAGTCATCGAGGTCAACAAAGACCAAACAGAAATCGTGGTCTTCCCCGACACTCCACTGCCTTCAGACGGGGACTATTCGCTCCGCATCAAGTTGTTCAATCCTCAGGGGAAGCGCATGTATCAGTTCAACGCCCTAGTGCAGGCCCCCGGTGATGTGCCGATGTCCGGCTACCGCGGAAGCTGGCTTATCGATGTGGACTGACTGATAAAATCCCAGATTCAGATCGGCCGGTAGCCAGGAGACGTCCATGACCAAGCGCACGCTCGGGGGAACAAACCGCAAGAGGAAGCGGGTCTCGGGTTTCCGTGTACGGATGCGCTCCCACACCGGTCGCCGCGTGATTCGCACACGACGCAAGCGCGGTCGCGTCCGCCTCGCCGCTTGATGGTTTGGGATGAATCCATATAGGATTCACCCCAAACTCAGCCTCTCCAAACACGATTGGTTGATGGTCCTTCCCGCCTCCATGCGATTGCGCGGGCATCGATGCTTCAACCGTTTGCACCGATCCTCCAAGCGCCAGCACGGAACCTTGATGGTTCTACGCGTCGCTTCAGGTGACTCCAATCTGCTCCGCCGCGAGTTGCAGGGCATCGAAGAGAAGACCTGCCGCTGCGCTCTGGTGATCAGCAACAAGGTGAGCAAACGCGCCGTCAAGCGAAACCGCCTACGGCGGCTTCTGCATGACCATCTGCGTCGGCATTTTGAACGGCGAAACGACCTGGCAGGCCAGTGGTTGTTGCTCAGTCTCCGCCCGGAAGCCGCGGAAGCCGAACCCACACAGTTGCTCGAAGAATGCGACAGTCTTCTGAGAAGAGCCGGACTGGATCCATGACCAGCATTCAGGAAGATGTCCACTACGACGGTGGACCAGCCCGAGGAGATCTGATCTTCAACATCCTGCTCGGATTCACGCTTATCGGCCTTCCCTTCACCATTGGAGCCGTTGTTCGGGCCTTTTGGCTGCGCTTCCGCATCACCAGTCGCCGCATCTCGGTGACGGGGGGCTGGATGGGCAAAGACAAAACCCAAGTGGTGTATTCGCAGATCAGCGAAGTGCGCACCGTGCCCCGCGGCTTCGGTGCCTGGGGAGACATGGTGCTAGTGCTCAAGGATGGCGCCAGACTCGAACTCCGTTCGATGCCTCGATTCCGGGAAGTGGAGGCCTACATCCTCGAACGCATCAGCAGCCGTGCGGCCAAAGCGCAAGAGAAAACCACTGAAGGTTTCGCCGCCTAGGTGCAGCTGTTCATGCACACTGGCCTCACAACGTCCCGCCCCCCCGTTTCTTCAACGTGATCGGATACATCTCCGACAACCTGCTGATTCCAATCCTGGACTTCTTCTATGGGTTGGTTCCGAGCTATGGCCTGGCCATCGTCGCCCTCACCCTCGTGATCCGGATCGCTCTCTACCCCCTGAGCGCAGGATCAATTCGCAGCGCTCGGCGCATGCGCATTGCCCAACCGGTGATTCAGAAACGCCAGGCTGAGATCAAAAGCCGATATGCCAACAATCCTCAAAAACAGCAGGAGGAGCTGGGCAATGTGATGAAGGAATTCGGCAGCCCCTTGGCGGGATGCCTGCCGCTGCTGGTGCAGATGCCGATCCTTTTTGCACTGTTTGCAACCCTGCGGGGGTCACCGTTCGCCGACGTCCCCTACACCTTGAACATGAAGGTGTTGCCAGCTGACCAGATCGCTGCCGTTGAACCCAAGCCGTTCAACAGCGCCAGCCACTCCATCTTCATCGCTGAAACCGACCACGTACCAGTAATTGCCAGCCTGCCGCGGGGCACCAAGATTGGCGTCGGCGATAGCGCCACAGTGAACCTTCATACGAAGGACGGCCGCGCCTTCAGCGACGTGCTCACGGATGTTGAGAACCCTGGACGCTTTGCCCCAACCTGGGCGGTGACCAAGGGCGATGACATCGTCAGCGTCAGTGAGGACGGCACGATCACGGCCCTCGCCGCCGGTGATGCCACTGTTGAAGCCAAGATTCAGGGCCTGGCAGCCAGAAGCGGCTTCCTGTTCATCAAAGCCCTGGGTCAGGTGGGCTTCTACGCCGACGGTGCCATCAACTGGGACATCGCCATTCTCGTTGCCGGCTTCGGCGTCACGCTGTTCATCTCACAACTGCTGTCGGGCATGGGCATGCCCGCTAACCCTCAACAGTCCACGGCCAACAAAATCACTCCGGTGATGATCACGGGGATGTTTTTGTTCTTCCCCCTCCCCGCCGGCGTTCTGCTCTACATGCTGATCGCCAACATTTTCCAAGGTCTGCAGACCTTCATCCTCTCCAAAGAGGCACTGCCCGACAACCTCCAGAAAATTCTGGACCAGCAAATGGCCCAAAAAACGGTGACGGTTTCCGCCACCTCAGGTGGTTCAAGGCTGCCATTTGAACCGAAGGGCAAGTGATCGAGGCACTGGAGCCTGTTCCCCTCCAGGAGCTCCGGGCCCTCGGCGCCGCGAAAGTCTGGGACGTTGAGGGTGAGCTCGATGAGCTCCCCTCGCTTACACCAGTGCGAGGCCATGTCTCCGCAGAGCACCGCGGCAACGTCTTGGCGGTTCAGGGAAAGCTCAACACGATCGTGACGCTCTGCTGCGATCGCTGCCTGAATCAGTTCAATCAGAAGCTCAGTTGCACACCCTCGGAACTGATCTGGCTGGGAGACGAGCAACCGACGGCCGACGAGCTGGAGCTCTCCGGAGAGGTCGCCGAGATGGAAGGTTTGGTGGATGTTCTCGATCCACGTGGTCAATTTGACCCGCAGCAATGGGCCTTCGAACAGCTCAACCTGCTGTTGCCCGTCGTCAACCACTGCGGTGACCACTGCCCAGGCCCACCAGGCCTCGAGCAGCAGTCCGTGGCCCCAACCACCAAGCCAAAGGAGGTGGATCCCCGCTGGCAGGCCCTGCAACAGCTCCAGCAGCAGATTGACCAGCCATGAGCAGTGCCGCCTGGGGACACCAGATCGACCTTCTGGTGCGTGCGCGCACACCCCTGATCTGGGTGCGCAGCAATGAGGAAGTCCGGGTGGAAAGCCTGCTCGGAGAGGCCGCTCAACGGCTTGCACGCCAACTGGTCTGCTGGAATTTCATCGATGGCATCAGCGGGCCCGTGAACGCCGATGGCCAGGGGAGCCGTCAACCGATGGCCATGCTCCAGTGGCTCCAGCAACGGGATGCGGGCAGCCCAACCCTGCTGCTCGCCAAGGATTTTCATCGTTTCTGCGATGACCCCGGGGTGGCAAGGATGCTGCGCAATCTCGAGGCATCCCTGCGCAGCACCCCGCACACGCTGGTGCTGTGCTGCGGGCAATGGACACCCCCAGGGGATCTGGAAGAGAGCCTCACGCTGCTGGATCTCCCCCTACCCGACAACAACGACCTGCGCCGCCTGATCAGCAGCATCAGCACCAGCAGCGGCAGCGAGCTTCCTGCTTCCGTCCTGGATGAGCTGGCTCAGGCCTGCAGCGGACTCAGCGAGATGCGGGTTCGCCAGGTTGCGGCCCGTGCCCTGGCCCGCCGCGGCCAGTTGGGATCAGAGGATCTGCAGGACGTTCTGGACGAAAAACGCCAGACGATTGCCCGCAGTGAGGTGCTGGAGTTCTGTCGCAGTGATGCTGGCACCGAAGCCATCGGAGGCCTCGACGGTCTCAAGACCTGGCTGAACCAACGACACCGGGCCTTCTCGGAAGATGCACGACGTTTCGGACTGCCACTGCCCCGTGGCGTCCTGCTCGTGGGTCCTCAAGGCACAGGGAAATCACTCACGGCCAAAGCCATCGCCTGCAGTTGGTCGATGCCCCTGTTGCGTCTGGATGTGGGGCGTCTGTTCGCAGGCTTGGTGGGAGCCAGCGAGGCACGCACCCGCGAGATGATCCAACGGGCTGAAGCGATGGCGCCCTGCGTGCTCTGGATCGACGAGATCGACAAGGGCTTCGGGGGGGATGGCCGCAGTGACGGCGGCACCACCCAGCGGGTTCTGGCCAACGTGCTCACCTGGATGGCCGAGAAACAGTCCCCAGTGTTCGTCGTCGCCACCGCCAACGGTGTCGAGAAGCTGCCACCGGAGCTGCTGCGCAAGGGGCGTTTCGATGAGATCTTCATGCTCGATCTGCCCAGCAGCTCTGAGCGCAACAGCATTCTTGAGCTGCATCTGGAACGGCGACGCCCGGGGCTGAAGCTTCCCTTGGACACCGTGGTGAGCCGCAGTGAGGGCTTCTCCGGTGCCGAGCTGGAGCAGACCGTGATCGAGGCGATGCACTTGGCCTTTGCCGACAACCGTGAGTTGACGGAGCCGGATCTGATTGGAGCGGCATCCCAGCTCATCCCCCTCTCGCGCACCGCCAGCGAACAGCTCGAGCGGCTGAAGCAGTGGGCTGCAGGCGGCCGCGCCCGCCCCGCATCTGTTGCTGCAAGTAACGAAGCCTGACTGGGCGTAACGAACGTCACCCTTGAGCAAGGCAGCAGCCAGCGCGCTCCCTACGGTCCGAAAAATTGCAGGACCAACGTGGAGAGCCGCAACGACATCGCTACTCAGCTCTGCGTGGCCTGCCTTGGTGCCGGCGTGATCACGACAGTGGCCGTCGCGCAGGGGCAAAGCCCTCTCACCGCCCTTGGCATCACCCTGTTCTCGGGCATTGCGGCGGTCATGGTAGGCCAGGTGCTCTGAAACGGACTGCCATAGGCTGCCGGCGCTAACGCTCTTGGAACCGTGCTCGATCAGCGCCTTGTGCGTGACAACCCCGAAACGATCGCCCAGCAACTGGGGCGGCGAGGCAAGGCTGTTGATCTCACCAAATTGCAGCTGATCGCCCAGCAACAGCGGGATCTGGAGCAACAACGAAGCAACCTGCAGGCAGAAGGCAACCGGATCGGCAAGGAAGTCGGCCAACGCATCAAGTCGGGCGCTGATCCCAAAGGCGACGAGGTCGCCGAACTCCGCCAACAGGGCAATGCCACCAAGCAGAAGGTGGCGGTGCTGGAGGAGGAGGAAAAGAAGCTCTCGAGTGAGCTCAAGCAGCAACTGCTGGGGTTCCCCAACCTCCCTTCAGCGGCCTGCCCTGATGGGCGCAGTGAAGACGACAACATTGAAGTGCGCCGCTGGGGAACCCCCCGGGTTGACGACAACCTTGACGAGCACTGGCAAATCGCGGAACGGCTACAGCTGTTCGATACCGAACGCTCCGTCCGCATCGCGCAGAGCCGTTTCGTCACGCTGATGGGGCAGGGGGCACGGCTGGAGCGTGGCCTGATCAATTTCATGCTCGACCTCCACACGAGCAAGGGCTACCGAGAGGTACTGCCCCCGGTGCTGGTGAACAGCGCCAGCCTCACCGGATCAGGACAACTGCCCAAGTTCGCCGAGGAAAGCTTCCGTTGCGCGGAGGACGACCTCTGGCTGACACCAACCGCTGAGGTGCCGGTGACCTCCCTGCACCGGGATGAAATCATCCCGGCAGATCAACTGCCCCTGCGCTACGCCGCTTACAGCCCCTGCTTCCGCCGTGAGGCAGGTAGCTACGGCCGCGACACCCGTGGCCTGATTCGCCTGCACCAGTTCAACAAGGTGGAGCTGTACTGGTTTGTGCACCCCGATCACTCCGAGGAGGCGCACCAACAGATCACGGCCGATGCAGAAGCTGTTCTTCAGGCGCTGGAGCTGCCCTATCGGGTCTTGGACCTTTGCACCGCCGACCTCGGCTTCTCTGCCCGCCGGACCTTCGACCTCGAGGTCTGGCTGCCGGGGGCGGGGGCCTACCGGGAAATCTCCAGTTGCAGCGTCTGTGGCGATTTTCAGGCGCGACGGTCCTCCATCCGCACCAAAGAAGGCAAGGCCACGAAATTGGTTCACACCCTGAATGGCAGTGGCCTAGCCGTAGGCAGAACCATGGCGGCCCTGTTGGAGAACGGACAACAGCCCGACGGCAGCGTCCTGCTGCCCAAAGCTCTGGTGCCCTACGTCGGCCGCGAGCGACTCCAGCCAGAATGATCCGACTGGATTCCTGACGGATATATGAACGTGTTGGCAGCCCTTCTGGTCCTAGCCCTGCTGATCGTGGTGCATGAGGCCGGCCATTTCCTCGCTGCAACGCTCCAGGGCATCCGCGTCAGCGGCTTTTCCATTGGTTTTGGCCCGGCCCTGATCAAGAGACAACGTCGTGGGGTGACCTACGCCCTGCGGCTGCTGCCCCTTGGTGGTTTCGTCGCCTTCCCCGACGACGACGACGAGAGCACGATCTCTGCTGATGATCCGGATCTGCTGCGCAACCGGCCCATCCCCCAGCAAGCCTTGGTGGTTGCTGCAGGGGTGTTGGCCAACCTGGCCTTAGCACTGGTGGTGCTCTTCGCTCAGGCAGCATTTGTCGGCGTCCCCGCCGCGCCGGATCCGGGGGTCCTGGTGGTTCAGGTGCAACCGGGTGGTGCTGCCGCCCGCTCCGGGCTCCGTGCCGGTGACCAGATCCTCAGCATGAATGCCCAACCCCTTCCCGCAGGACAAAGGGGCGTTGAGGCAATGGTGCGGGATGTGAAAGCAGCACCCGAGCAATCCATCCGTTTGGAGCGAAGGCGGGGAGACGAGACGTCCACCGTTGAACTGATCCCCGACGATCAACAGGGCACAGGGAAAATCGGCGCCCAACTCCAGGCCAACATCAGTGGGGAGATGCGATCCGTGCGGAACCCCGGTGAACTGGTGCTTACCACCGGCTCGCAATTCAGCCAAATGCTGCAACAGACCGTACGGGGCTACGCCGGCCTCCTGACCAACTTCCGAGCCACGGCGGGGCAGGTGAGTGGCCCAGTGAAGATCGTTGAGATGGGCGCTCAGCTCAGCCAGCAGGGGGGATCAGGATTGGTGCTCTTCTCAGCCCTGATCTCAATCAATCTGGCGGTGCTCAATTCGCTGCCGCTACCGCTGCTCGATGGCTGGCAAATGATGATGCTCGCGATTCAGTCCGTTCGTGGTCGTCCGGTGTCAGAGCGAATCCAAATGGCCTTCGTGCAATCCGGTTTTCTTCTCCTGGTGGGGCTCACCCTTGTGCTGATCGTGCGTGACACCAGTCAGCTGCCGGTGGTCCAGCAATTGATGGGTCGCTGATGGGGCGATGGCGCCCGTGTATCGTTGAAGATTCGTTCACTCGCTGCCCTCAGCTGCATGGCCAAGAAGTCGATGATCGCTCGCGATGTGAAGCGCAAAAAAACGGTTGAGCGCTATGCGGCCAAGCGAGCAGTACTGATGGCAGCCTTCAACGCAGCCGAAGATCCTATGGATCGCCTGGAGATCCATCGCAAGATTCAGGCTCTGCCTCGCAACAGCGCACGTATCCGCGTGCGCAACCGTTGCTGGGCCACCGGCAAGCCCCGCGGCGTTTATCGCGATTTCGGTCTCTGCCGTAACCAGCTGCGTGAGCGCGCCCACAAGGGAGAACTGCCCGGCGTGGTCAAGTCCAGCTGGTGATCAACGTTTCGCCATGGCGTCGTGAGGGGAGGCTTGGCCTCCCCTTTCTTGTGAAGAGCAGCCATGAAATGTCAGACTTGGGATTGACAAAAGGACATAAGACGTCGTGCAAGGACAAACCCAGTCGATCTCCTTTGACGGACGCGAGATTCGACTGACCACCGGGCGCTTCGCCCCACAGGCGGGAGGATCCGTCTTGGTGGAGTGTGGCGACACCTCCGTGCTTGTGACCGCAACCCGTTCGGGCGGTCGAGAAGGCATTGATTTCCTGCCGCTGATCTGCGACTACGAGGAGCGGCTCTATGCAGCTGGACGCATTCCCGGCAGCTACATGCGTCGTGAGAGCCGCCCACCCGAACGCGCCACGCTCACGGCACGACTGATCGACCGCCCCATGCGGCCGCTGTTCCCAAGCTGGCTGCGCGACGACCTACAGGTGGTAGCCACCTGCCTGTCCCTCGATGAGCGGGTCCCCGCCGATGTTCTTGCGGTGACGGGCGCATCGGTAGCCACGCTGCTTGCGGGCATCCCCTTCAACGGCCCGATGGCAGCCGTGCGGGTGGGTCTGCTGGGGGATGACTTCGTCCTCAACCCGAGTTACCGGGAGATCGAACGGGGTGATCTGGACCTGGTGGTCGCCGGTACTCCTGACGGCGTGGTGATGGTCGAGGCTGGCGCCAACCAGCTGCCCGAGCAGGACGTGATCGAGGCGATCGATTTCGGCTACGAAGCGATCTGCGAACTGATCAAGGCTCAGGAACAGCTGCTCAAGGATCTGGGCATCACCCAAGTGAAGCCGGAGAAGCCGGAAGAAGACAGCACAGTTCCTGCCTATCTCGAGAAGCAGTGCACGAAAGCGATCAGCGCTGTCCTCAGTAAGTTTGATCAGAGCAAGGACGAGCGGGACACAGCTCTGGAAACAGTGAAGGGCGAAGTGTCCGAGACCATCGCAGGTCTCAAGGATGACCATGCCGTTCGCCAAGCCCTGGCCAGCAGCCCGAAGTTGCTCGGCAACAGCTTCAAGGCGCTGACCAAGAAACTGATGCGTCAGCAGATCCTCAAGGATGGCAAGCGTGTGGATGGACGTGGCCTCGACGAGGTGCGCCAGATCAGCGCCATGGCCGGCGTCCTGCCGCGCCGGGTGCATGGTTCCGGTCTGTTTCAGCGTGGACTCACCCAGGTGCTCTCCACCGCAACGCTGGGCACCCCCAGCGATGCCCAGGAGATGGACGACCTTCATCCCAACACCGAAAAGCTGTACCTGCACCACTACAACTTCCCGCCCTACTCCGTCGGTGAAACCCGGCCGATGCGCTCCCCCGGTCGACGTGAAATCGGGCATGGCGCCCTGGCCGAGCGCGCCATTCTTCCCGTGCTTCCCGAAAAGGACACCTTCCCTTACGTGGTGCGGGTGGTGAGCGAAGTACTCAGCTCCAATGGCTCCACCTCCATGGGTTCCGTCTGCGGCAGCACCCTGTCGCTGATGGATGCCGGTGTGCCGCTGAAGGCCCCGGTGAGTGGCGCTGCCATGGGTCTGATCAAGGAAGGTGATGAGGTGCGGATCCTCACCGACATCCAGGGCATCGAGGACTTCCTCGGCGACATGGACTTCAAGGTGGCCGGCAGCGAAAAGGGCATCACCGCCCTGCAGATGGACATGAAGATCACCGGCCTCTCGGTGAAGACGGTGGCGGAAGCCGTAAACCAAGCGCGTCCTGCGCGGCTCCACATCCTCGAGAAGATGCTCGAGGCGATCGACACCCCTCGGGACAACCTGTCTCCCCATGCCCCACGTCTGCTCAGCTTCCGGATTGATCCGGAGCTGATCGGCACCGTGATCGGCCCCGGTGGACGCACGATTAAGGGCATCACCGAGCGCACTAACACCAAGATCGACATCGAGGACGGCGGCATCGTGACCATCGCCTCCCATGATGGTGCTGCGGCTGAAGAAGCCCAGAAGATCATCGAAGGCCTGACCCGCAAGGTCAATGAAGGCGAGGTGTTCTCCGGTTCGATCACGCGGATCATCCCGATCGGCGCCTTCGTGGAGATCCTTCCTGGCAAGGAAGGCATGATCCACATCTCGCAGCTCTCGGAAGCTCGCGTCGAGAAGGTCGAAGACGTGGTGAAGGTGGGCGACGAGGTGACCGTGCGGGTGCGCGAAATCGACAACCGCGGCCGCATCAACCTCACCCTGCGGGGCGTGCCCCAGGCCGGAGAAGCCTCCGAAGTGGAGCCTCAGCCCACCCCGGTTGCACCTCTGAGCTGATCAGGCCTCAGACCTGAAAGCCGGGATCGATCTCGGCCATGGCCCGCGTCGCACGCTCTCCGAGCTCGGCGTGGGCTTTTCCATGGCTGGCGATCAGACAGCCGGCCTGACGCACATCGCCGGTGTTGTAAGTGAGATCGGCCTGATCGGCATGGGTGAAGCGACCGCCGGCCGCCAGCAGCACAGCCTCCGGAGCAGCCATGTCCCAATCCTTAGGAGCACTCTTACCGGAGAGGGAAACGTAGAGGTCGGTTTCGCCTCTAAGAATCGTGGCCACCTTGAAGCCAACGCTGCCCACTGCTTTGGAACCGCCGAGATTGAGGGCCTCAATCAGCTTGACCAAACGGTCGTCACGGTGGCTGCGGCTGGCCACCAAGATCAGATCTGAAACCACGGTTCTTTCGCTGAAGCGAACCGGCGACCGCTCACCCTGACGGTCTTCACACCAGGCACCCTCACCAACGATGCCGATCCAAAGCTCATCGGCTTCCGGAAGGAGCACAACACCGATCACCGGTCGCTTGTCGCGCACAAGGGCCAGATGAACGGCGTATTCGCCTGTACCCTGCAGGAAATCCTTGGTGCCATCAAGGGGATCGAGAATCCAGAGCCACTCCGCCGGCAGCGGTTGGCCCTCTGTGAGCTGCTCCTTCGCGGTCTCCTCACTGAGCAACGTCCAGTCGGCCTTGGGGAACGCGGCGGAAAGCCCGTCCAGCAACCACGTGTTGACGGCCAGGTCAGCCGCAGAAACGGGGCCCTCTCCGCCTTCATCGACACTCAAGGCCTTGGGAAAACCATGCGGGGGCTGCTCGCCGCGGGCATAGGCCCGCAAGATATCGGCGGCTCCCCAACTCAGGCGACGCAGTTCCGTCAGCAGAGCCTTCTGGTTCACGCCAGCGGAGAGAACTGCAGAGCTGGGCATCATGATCAACAGAGGTGCTCGCCATTGTGATGCAGCGGGATGAACCAAGCGGCGGCAGCCTTTATCTGGTGGGCACTCCCATTGGTCACCTGGGAGACCTGTCGCCACGAGCCCGCGATTTGCTCCGCAGCGTGGATGTCATCGCCTGCGAAGACACCCGCCACAGCGGACAGCTGCTCAGCACTCTCGGAGCAGCCGGCCGCAAGCTGTCCTTTCATCAGCACAACACCCGCACACGCTTACCCCAACTGCTGGATCTGCTGGGGGAGGGGCTAAGCCTGGCGGTGATCAGTGATGCCGGGCTGCCGGGCATCAGCGACCCAGGTGAAGAGCTGGTGGCCGCCGCGCACCAAGCCGGGCATCCCGTGATCTGCATCCCTGGCCCCTGCGCCGCCACCACAGCTCTGGTGAGCAGCGGCTTACCCAGTAGACGCTTCTGCTTCGAAGGATTCCTACCGACCAAAGGCAAGGAACGGCGAGCACGCCTGGACGCCATCAGCCAAGAACCCCGCACCTCCGTTCTGTACGAAGCGCCGCACCGGTTGATCACATTGCTCGAGGAACTTCACCACCACTGCGGAGGAGACCGTCCCCTGCAGGTGGCACGGGAACTCACCAAACGCCACGAAGAACAGGTGGGACCGACGGTGGACAGTGCCTTGCTGCACTTTCAACAGCACCCCCCCCAAGGGGAATGCACCGTTGTGCTGGGGGGAGCACCGCTGGAGAAAGCGGAAGAACCCAACGACGATGACCTGCTCAGGCAGCTGCAGGTTTTGAAGGATGAAGGTGCAAGCACCAGCGACGCTGCACGGCAATTGGCCCAAACCACAGGGCTGTCCAGACGACGGCTTTATGCCCTCTTGCACCAAGCCACGTCAAACTGAGCCCGTCGATGGTTGTACCGTGTTAATTCGCCTTCGTCTTCTCCTGATCAGCTTTGGCGGTGGCATGCTTTTGATGCTGCTGCTCTGCCTCGGAGCGCAGAACCTTCAGGATCGCCACACGCTCCAGCTCGGTGGGCAGCGGTCGGTGCCTCTCCCCACGGGTTTTCTCGTGGGAATTGCTCTGGTGATGGGCGTGATCAGTGGCGGAACCGCTACGGCCGTGTTGCTTCCCGATCAACGCGATCGCTTCGAGTAAGAACGATCAGCTCCGGTGATCAGGAATCCAACGCAATCAAGGTTCCATCCAACACCAAGCGCGTGATACCCCGGGCCAGCAGGAAACTGCTGGTGCGCTGAAAAACAGCCAGGTCGGGAACCTTGATCACCCGTTGACTGCGCCCGCACTGGCGCTTGGCCGCGCGAGGGCTGACGAACAGGTACAACCCCTGTCGTTCCTGCTCGGCATCGTCGAGGAGGCCCAACTCAGGAAACTCCTTGAGGGGGCGGGCATCCAGCTCGACCACCTTGTCAACCAGCATATAAGCGCTGTCGGGAAGAAGGTCGACACTGAACGGTTGGGCTTGATTCAGAGGGCGATTACTGAGGTCTCCTACGCCTAGAAGGGGAACAAGCTCCGTGAACGTTTCAACGCCGGCGTTGTCATCGTCGTCAGCCAGCTCCTCATCAGGGTCCTCGCCGAAGTCATCCGCGTCATCGAGGGCCAAGCTGCTGTCGTCGTCCTTTGGGGAGTCAGCCTCAGGTTCCTCAGCCGGAGTGACGGCTACCGGGGGAGAGGCGAGAGACCCTTTTTGCCGGCTGGCCTTCAGTGCGGCGTAGGCATCAGCGGGCAGCAGTGCTTTCACCGTGCGGCTTACGGTGTTGGTACTGCAGCCAAAGGCCTCAGCCAAAGCAGCTGTAAACTCGCCGGCCTTGTAACGACCGACCAGATCCTGCTTCTCGCTGTCGCTTAGACGACGCGGGGCCATGGATGCCGATCAATAGCCCATCACCTTAAGCGGCTTAAGGCTTTCAAATCCAGCGTGCCCTGAAGCAGCCTGCCAAAATGTGGTCGCTTGCTCCCTTAGCTCAGCTGGATAGAGCAACTGCCTTCTAAGCAGTCGGTCGATGGTTCGAATCCATCAGGGGGCGTCACCTGTAACTGCAATGGTTCTCAGCGATTCACTGAGAGCCTTTTTCCTTGCATACAAGGATTTGTACGCAGATATGTGCGCAGATTTGTCCAAACCGAGCTGAACAGGGGCAGGTTTGTGTTCTCCGACCACTAGCTGCCGAGGGAGCCTTAATCGAACGCGCTCGATCGTTGAGCGGAAACCGCTCAGCACCCTGGCAAAGACAGGCGCGAAGTGAAATGAGATAATGAGATAACTAGATAAGCTTATTAAGCAAGCAATGAAAAAAGCAATCCTTTTGTCTCTTTTATTCGCTGTTCTGCCAACCAATATTTGCGCACAAACAGTCAAAGAGAAAAGAGCTGAATCTTATCGAGAAGCCAAAGAAGTAATGCCACCCGATCTGTACCTGGTGTTTCGAGTAGCCGATCGAATAATAACGACGAATGACATCAAAAGGCCTATCAGAGTGGCCGTTAGAAACAATGTTGATTGCGAAGGAATTCTTGGCATAGCATCGAACAGCCAAAAATGCCAAAGCATCGGTCTGCTTCCAAAAATAGACAAGGCATCAAACTTTGACATTTGGGCTGCACAGGTTGTTGGGACGATGAAAGGCCAAGCCAACGCAGCTGCTTATTCTGACTTCGGAACAATATTTTTGAATACAGCCATGCTTAAAGAATTAACAGGGAAGGTTGACCAGGTCGCCTGTGTAGTAGCTCACGAGTTAGCCCATGTCACTCAAAACCACAGCGCGAAAGAGAGAGAAAAAGCAAAGGAACTAGATAAAAAAACCGCTTTAAAAGTTTCTGAATCAGTCAGATCAGCGAAAAATTCTCAAAACTCATATATAGCCGCGATGGCTATTATGGGCGGAATTAACGCAGGACTTGGGAATAGTACATATTCAACAGATTCAGCCCTAAACAACCTGAGAGTTAGCGCAATGCTAACTCGACCCAGAATCGCAAAAGCAGCATTAGACCTACAACCTGCAATCGGCCAAGCATTTAATGAGATGCAGGGGCTTGCAGAGAACTTTGCCAACAAGGCAATTGAAAGAATTCAATACAATTTGCGTGATTACTCGCTTGAGTTGGCAGGCTTTAACAGGGCTCAAGAATACGAGGCTGATCTACTCGGGACTAAATATGTAGCCACTGCAGGATTCAACCCAAAAGGCTGCATCAAATTGTGGACTGAAACAATGAACCACAGCGAGGATAAACTTATAGAGAAACTTCTTCCTGAGGGAATAGAGGACCCAGGCAAAGGAAGCTCTTCAGAGAGCGGCCTAAGCCTTGAGGAAATACGGAAGGCCGCCATGAACGCGACTATGTCAAATAGCAGGCTCGATGAGGACAAGGAGAAAGACAAAGAACCCGATTACAAAAAGGTTCCTGACGATGTGCTTGAGGCTCTCAAAAGCCACCCCGACAACCTAAGCCGTGCAGCAGCCATAAAAAAATATTTAACAACATTAAATTCAAGGTCGTTAGCAGCCAGGGGCAAATCAAAACTGAATACAGTTTTTGTGAGAAACTGGAGCTATGACGAAGACTCTGAATCAACTGTCATATCCGACAGCTTTACATCACCAGGCAAAGCCGGCTCCAAGGAAAACGGAATTACAGGCATCGATGTAGACGCTTCTTTGGGTTTTTAGAGATAGCAATTGGCAGACAAACCTCAAAGCGAACCTATACATATAAAACAATTTTACTCTTGCTCAGCAAAAGCCTGCAAGTCTGTTCCCTGCAAAATACAACGTTAAAGTTATACTGGGTCATATCTAATTACATGAGCATGGGTCATCGACAGGCGCAATCTTTATCTAGCCTGTGGTTGTCAAAACAGTGAACAGATAGGGACGAATAGATGGAGTTAATGACTATTAGCGAGGCTGCAAGACGCCTTGGATACAAGTCCAGATCTCAACTCTACAGATTGATTAACAACGGTAACTTGAGCGAGCATGTCCATGTGCGGCAGAACACTGGACAACGTTTGGTTAACGTTAAAGGCTGCGGCACAAGCTGCAATGACCTAATAATGGTGGTCCGACAGCGTGTTCCTTAGGCGTTAATGTTCGAGCTGCTGGTGAAATCGTAGTCAAGGAACGCACTAGCTAGGCAGCACACCTAAGACTGCCCAGAACTGCCACATGCAAATGGTGAGGCCTATCAGAACAGCCATGAGACAATCAACAAACGATCCTCATCAACTAATCCAGAGCAGTACTTATGTCGGACTTTCCTGAAAGGCTTAGAAAGACCTCTACTGGTCTTAAGAGCATGGCCAAGTCAGCTCTGGGCAAGGTTCAGCCGTTATCCGATAAAGCAACAGCAATTACATCCATTGGCATTGGGGTTATTGGAGCGTCGTTAAGTCGCCTGAATGACATTCCCTTTGATGCTAGCCAAGTAACTCGGATCAAAAGTGCCATGGCAAACCATGGCATCACTGCTGCCGATGCCGTCAAAGCTTTACCAGACGAGATCACCAAGTTTGGCACCGAGGTAGTTGATCAATTCCTCAAAAGTGGTGACAGTCAAGGCAAACACTGGTCTCATATTGAAAGTCAAAATTCCAATCCAGAACTTGCTTCAAATCCAAGCAACGCGATATGGGAGGACGGTACAACTAATATTTCCAGGAACTCAAGAGATATGACCGTCACTGAAAGAGTGACGGCTAGCCTTGACAACCACTTTGATGCATTCCTGACAACCGTTCGAACTCAAGAGTTCTGGCAGCGGACACTAGGAAATGCATTTGAAGCTTCTGCATACGCTGCCGCGATAACGGCTTTGGATATGTTTCTAATTCAACGTGATGAACTGATTAATGGAACCAACGAAAGAAAGCAGGAGATTTTGATAGACATTCTTAAGCAAAGTGGACTTATGGCAGCAGGTGCGCTTCCTGTATCTGTTTTTCTTGCAGTGCTACTTCTTATGTTGCCTGGTTTATCAGTGGCGATGGCTCCTCTCGGACTTTTAGGAGGAGTTGGACTATCACTTCGGTTGGTAACTTCATTGGTGAACAACCCATCAAAGCAAGAGAAAGATCTATTGGCCTCGATCCAAGGCTATATGAAAGGTTTAATTTATGATCTAAAACGTGATGAAGATGGATCGCTGACTATTGATGTTGTCGCCTTGCCTACGGCTTAGAAGGAAGCGCTGAAAACTGCTGGCGTCGGACCGCTCTTAAGTGAAGACGTGGCTTGAGCTATCCCCTTCGCTGAGCATTTGTAACTGCAGAAAACAAAGGGAAAGGCCAGAAATTAAATCAAGAGACCGTCTGCTCCTGGGGGGAAACCCTTTGGCTAGACGTTTATCCCACCTTCATCTTCTCAGCACGGAGCGTCCATAAACTCAGGATTAAGTTCCACAGGGTATAAAGCTCAGGATAGAGACACGTTGGAATCCATTGGTACGACTGTGGCGGGCAACTGCCTTCTAAGCAGTCGGTCGATGGTTCGAATCCATCAGGGGGCGTAAGTGTCAGCCAAGGTTCTCAGGGGCTCCTGGGGATTCTTTGCGCTGATTGATACTCAACGTGCGCAAAGGTCTTAGCGTTAAGAAGCTCCAAAGCTGGTTGGCCCAGCGGATTTCAAGGGTTGATCGGCCATGCCAAAAGCCACAGCAGCAGAAACAGCAGAGCGGATCGAGCAACTCCAGGGAATGATCATTGAGGGGATAACAACAACCGAATGTCTGGCATATGCCGGACAAACTTGGGGGTTCGGTGCTCTCAGGGTTATGCGCTGCTCAAGCGGGCCTGGCAGCAGATCAAGGACGACATCGATGAGAGCGGCATCGACCGGCAAGAGCTTTTGAGCTGGTCAATTCAGACGTTGATGGCCGCAGCTGGGCAGGCGATGCAGCAGAAGAACCCTGGCGCCGTGGTCAGCACCATCCGCCAGCTCGATCACATGACCGGCACCGGATACAACTCTCACCGCGGCCAACTACGGCGTTAAGTCGAATGATGGCCCTGGGTGCTGACCAGAAGGGCTTCAGCGGTCATCGACGCAACGGGCACTACTACCGCGCTAATCAGCAGGATTCACACCATTCCCAGCCACCACGCTCCCCATCAACGCAATGATTCTGCAGAGGTATGGATCAGGCCAGGGTCAAACCACCCACTCCGGCGCAGAACAGCACCACACGCCACGCCGGTTGCCGCCAATTCACTAACAGCACAAACGCCACTAACGCCACCAACGCCAGGCTGAACTCAGCGCCACCCTGGATGCCTGTATGCCAGACGGGCTGAAACAACGCCGCCAGCAGGATGCCCACCACAGATGCGTTAATGCCCAGCAGGGCTCGACGCATCGGAGCCAAACGGCCCAGGTCGCTCCAGAAGGGCAAGAGCCCACCAACCAACAAGAACGAGGGGAAAAAGAGGGCAATGAGCGCAAACGCAGAACCGGCGATGCCCTGAAGCCCTGGCTGCAGATCAAAGCCAAGAAAAGCCGCGAAACTGAACATCGGCCCTGGCACCGCCTGAGCTGCGCCATACCCCGCGAGGAACTGCTGCAGGTCGATCCAACCGTTGGGCACCAAGGCTTGCTCCAGCAGGGGGAGCACCACATGACCACCGCCGAACACCAAGGCACCGGTGCGCAGGAATCCACTGAGCTGCTGCACCAGCAGCGGTCTGGCCTCAGCAGACAGCCAGGGCATAGCCACGAACAGCAGCACAGCGAAACAAAGCAAAACTCCTTAAATTTCAGACATAATCAACCTTATTGAGGGAAAGTCTTCCTAGAAAGAAGGATTACCGATTTTTTACTATGGGCGTGCTAAAAAATCTATTTGCAATATTTCAAGACCAGCGCGAAGTCCTTGACCTCTCAAGTTTTGGCGATGAACTTGCGCTTAAAGCATCATGGGATCCACTAGTAAGCGGTGGTACGAATTTCTGTACACACGAATTACAAAAAAGCAATTCACTTCCTTCAAAAGGTTTACTTTGCTTCAAAACAACATTTGCTTCAATCCTTTTCTCAGGCATTTTTATTATAGTCGGACTAGTGGCTTTTATTAATTCGATATCCTTGGGTGAGCCACAAGCTATTTTAATCTCGTTAGGATTTATAGGTGGTGGTTTTTGGCTGTGGCGGATGATGAAAAGAAAGGAGTCAGTTTTTGACTATTCATCGCAAAGCCTAACAATGGGCGGGAAGACTTACAACTTAAATCAGATATGCGCAATTCAGTTAATACGTGAATATGTGCGAGGAAACAAAAGTAGTTACTACAGCTATGAGCTTAATCTTGTCTGCAGTAATGGAGAGCGAATTAATATTGTTGACCATGGTTCGCTGCGTGTAATACGTAATGATGCTGATCAATTGGCCGATTATTTGTCAGTTCCAGTTTGGGATGCTATTGACTTTCGAATCCCAGAACAAGTAGCTGATTGGGACGCGAAGTCTGAGGTGCTGAGAGAAAATATTGGCTAATCCGTGGAGCGGAGGTAGTTTTTGTGCAGAGCGAGACGCTGATGCCGAGAGAACGCTACAACTCAGAACATTGGGAAGCACCCGTGAAGGCTGCTCTCAAAACCCAGTACCTGTTCGGATATTCAGTTCGACAGATGCGAGGAAAGTTTCAAGCGGAGCGCTTGTGGAAAGACACTGGCAAACGACAAGTCGTAACGCTTCCCATTGAGTGTCGACATGACTGCGATCGAGAAGTCCTCAACGCCCTAAAGGGCATCAACGCTACGCTCACTAGGGACTTTCTCTCAAAGGGACAACTTGACTGACAATTGAACCACGAGCATGCGTCAGTCAGATGACCAAAAATCTAAGCATTTCAGCAAAACCTTAGTAAGCGGGGAATCAACATGCGTCCTGATCACCTCGAAGACAGAATAGAGATATCAGTACTTCATTCAAGAGGGTGCACCTGTAAATCTTGCAACGGCAATACTGCAATCACAGGAGGCCAAAGCACCAACAATTTTGCAGCATCACTTGGAACAATTGATGAATTAGCCAATTATCTTGAAAGCGGCTACTGGAATGCGCAAAGTCGTAGCAGCCGCAAATTCAACCTCGCATCCAAATCTAATCTAACTTACAATACTACAAGCAACACAAAAGATTCAGATGGTGTCTCGCCTGAGCGCTCAAACTTAATTGAAGAAGCATTCAAATTACTGGAAGCAACTCTAGGAATTAATTTTCAAAAAACAAACGCCGCTGGTGCGGACTTTCGTTTTGGAGATAACGATAGCGGAGCATACGCGGTCACACGACACTCATGGGAAGGCGAAACAACGTATTCAGAAATAAATATCGCAGCAAGCTGGCACTCCGGGGGCACCTCTCTTGGAGACTATGTTTTTCAGACAACCCTTCATGAGATAGGCCATGCATTAGGCCTCGGACATCTTGGCAATTACAACGGTTCAGCTAACTATTCATCTGATGCTGATTTCATAAATGACTCGTGGCATACATCAATGATGTCGTATTTTGATCAGACAGAGAATACTTCTATAGACGTAAGCTTTGCATATCTAAGCACTCCGATGGTTGCAGACTGGATTGCATTAGACGACCTATACAGCCAATATGGCTTTGGAATAAATAATGCTTTCACAGAAGACACAACTTATGGATTTGATACAAATATCGGAGAAACGACAAGTCTCGTATTCAACAAACTAAAAGATTTAATTCCTACTACAGCATACACGATTGTAGATGGAGGCGGAAATGACACTCTGAACCTAAGCGGCTTTACTACAGCTCAATTAATTGATCTGCGCCCATCAGACAAGCTCGCTACAAATATTTATGCATCCAATATTGGTGGAAAGATTGGCAACCTAAGTTTCGCGCCAGGAACCCTCATAGAATCAGTCATTGGCGGTTCTGGGGCAGATACATTTCGTGGCAATAATATAAATAATAGCTTTGATGGGCGCGATGGAGACGACATAGTCCTATTCAACGGAGAAATAAGTGATTATAGCTTTTATATAGATGGAGAAAGAATTGTTGCCACTGACCTTAGAGATGGCAGCCCTGACGGACAGGATACTCTCACAAATATAGAGAACATTGATTTTAATGGAACTACTTTTGGGTGGAACGACCTTCTCATACGTCTAGATACAACCGCACCAAGTATCACCATCACTCATGACGATGCTGATAACTCCCTACGCGCAGGAGAAACCGCAGCACTCACCTTCACTCTCTCAGAAGCATCCACCGATTTCGTCGAATCCGATGTCACCCTCTCCGGTGGATCCCTCTCCAACTGGACCGCTGTCTCCAGCACTGTTTACACAGCTACGTTCACACCAACAGCAGATAGCACCACAAATGGTGTGATCTCAGTCGCGAGTTCGAAATTTTCCGATGCCGCAG